>PBGQ01000029.1 GCA_002720125.1 Rickettsiales bacterium
CTAGGTATCCCTTGAGAGTCGTGGAAGACTACCACGTTGATAGGCCAGATGTTGAAGCATAGTAATATGTGTAGCTAACTGGTACTAATAACTCGATCGGCTTGAAATTTTTTTGTACAGTAATAAGTCTTATATTTAGTGATGGTTTTTATAACTAAGGGTGTTTTGATAACCTGGTGGTTTTAGCAAGGATTCCGTACCCGATCCCATTCCGAACTCGGAAGTAAAAGTCTTCAGCGCCGATGGTACTTCGTCTTAAGGCGTGGGAGAGTAGGTCGCTGCCAGGTTTTCTAAATATCACAGAAAGGGCAAACAGGCTTCTAAACAACTTCGCGGGGTGGAGCAGCCCGGTAGCTCGTCAGGCTCATAACCTGAAGGTCGCAGGTTCAAATCCTGCCCCCGCTACCAAACATAAATCTTTTAATTAAAAATTCTGTAAGCCTACATTTCTGAAAAAAATATAGCTTTATAAATAACTCATTAATATCTAAACCTTTTAATTTTTCATAATTCTAATTATTATAAGTTCTAAACTAAATAGAATTCTTCATTGTTATTAGATATTTTAAAAATGACTATAAAAAAAAATTTAAACTTCTAGATGATTAAGAACTGAAACATGAAGTCAAATTACGAAATGTAAGTCCCTAGCTTTTTCAAAAGAATATTTTCAAAAAAAATATTTATGTACTTTATACCTATGTGTTATAGATAATTATGAATTTCTTTCTTCCATTGAAAGGCTTAAAGGTGCTTGATTTAACTAATATTATAATGGGACCTTTTACTACTCAGTTATTAGGAGACTTAGGAGCAGATATTATAAAAATAGAAGATCCTGACGGAGATATAACTAGAGAGATTGGTGTTCAAAAGTCGTCAAAAATGTCTTCGATTTACTTAGGGGTAAACCGGAATAAAAGAAGTATTGTTTTAAACTTAAAAGAAAAAAAAAATAAAGAAGTTTTATGGAAACTTATAAGGAAGTCAGACTTTTTTATTCATAATATGAGACCTCAGAAATTAAAAAAATTAGGATTTGATCCTAAAAAAATTAATAAAATAAATAAAAAAATAATATTTGTTGGGCTTTATGGTTATGGAGATAATGGCTATTATTCTGGACAACCTGCCTTTGATGATATTATTCAAGGTCAATCTGGATTAGCAAGTTTAAGTTTACTTAAAGGTAAAAATCCTTCATTTGTACCTTCAGTTATTGCTGATAAAAGCATAGGATTATTAGCTTGTTCCGCGCTTCTAGCTGCGCACATTAAAATGTTAAAAACTGGCAAAGGTAGTTGTATTGAAGTTTCTATGTTTGAGGGAATGGTGTCTTATGTTTTGTTAGAACATCAACACGGAGAAATATTTTATCCTCCCATGGGTAAAGCAGGATATCCAAGATTGTTATCGAATAATAGAAAACCATATGAAACCTTAGATGGGCATATTTGTATTTTACCTTATACAAACAAACAATGGTTTAAGTTTTTTGAAATTATAGAAATGGAGGAGTTAAAAAAAGATAAAAGATTTACAAGTATTAAAAGCAGATCCAAGGATATTACAATTTTATATAAATTAATAGAGAAAAATGTTAAAACTAAAACAAACCATCAATTATGTAAACTTCTTAAAAAAAATGATATTCCACATGGAGTAGTTAATAATATAAGTTATTTAAAAAATGATAAGCATCTCAAAAAAGTAAAATTCTTCAGAAAAATTAAACATCCGACTGAGGGAACACTAATTATTCCAGATACTGGTATTAAAATTGATAAAAAATCTTTACCTATTAAAAGAACTCAACCAAATTTAGGAGAACACACCAGAGAGATATTAAAAGAACTTGGATATAAAATTAAAGAAATTAAAAAAATCATTGATATCAATAAAAAATAGCTGATTTAATTAGAAAAGTATTTTATTCTTATATTATGGACTATAACAATTTAGGCAAAACAAGTTTAAAGGTATCTTCTTATTGTCTCGGGACTATGACTTTTGGAGAGTCCACTGACGAAGACGATGCTCATCTTCAAATTAATGAATCTTATGATGCAGGTATCAATTTTATTGATACTGCAGAAATGTATCCAACTTGTCCTATAAGACCAGAAACAACAGGAGATACAGAAAAAATTATAGGAAATTGGATTGCTCTTAACAAAGAAAAACGTGATAAAATTATCTTAGCTAGCAAAATAGTAGGAAATGGATTTAAGTCAATACGAGATGGTGTTTCTATTAATAAAAAATCTATTTCGTTAGCTATTGAAGGCAGTCTAAAGAGGCTAAAAACTGATTATATTGATTTATACCAATTACACTGGCCAAATAGGGGATCATATCATTTTAGGAGGTTTTGGAATTATAATCCAGACTTCTTATCTCCAGATGTCATAGAGGAGGAAATAAATGAAATTTTATTTACTCTAAATTCCCTTAAAGAAGATGGGAAAATTAGAGCAATAGGGCTATCTAACGAAACATGCTGGGGAGCTATGAAATATGTAAATGCAGTAAAAAGTTATGAGAATCTTAATATTGCCTCAATACAAAATGAATATAATTTGATGTGCAGGTTATACGATACTGACCTTAATGAGCTTTCTATAAATGAGAATATACCATTAATCGCATATTCTCCTCTAGCTAGGGGATTATTAACTGGTAAATACAATGAAAAAAATATCCCTTCAAATTCAAGACTATCTAGAGATGGACAAAACCTTTTAAATGAAATATTAAATGATCGATCTTTAGATGCTGTAAGTCAGTATATGAAATTGGCAAGAGAATATTCAATTAACCCAATTCATATGTCTTTGTCTTTTTGTAAACAAAGGCCATTTATGGGGTCAGTAATATTTGGTGCAACCAATATTAAACAATTAAGGCTAATAATTGAAGGTTTGAATGTTGTTTTGTCTACAGAAATAATGGAAAAAATAAATCTAATAAATAAGAAGTTTCCTTTAACTTTTTAACTATGTCTTTTTTGTTTTGATAGCTTTTATTCTATTTGGGTAACAGGTTCTGCAGATTTTGCATACCATACCATTACAACCTCTTGCAGTACAAAATTCTCTTCCATAAAAAATAATTTGTAAATGCAATTTTGACCAATGTTTTTTTGGAAATAATCTTTTAAGATCCTTTTCAGTTTGTTTAACATTTTTACCCGAAGTAAGCCCCCATCTTTGAGCAAGACGATGAATATGAGTATCAACAGGAAAAGCAGGCTGCCCAAAACCTTGAGATATAACAACGCTTGCGGTTTTGTGTCCTACTCCTGGCAGTAATTCTAAATCTTTGAGGCTATTTGGTACTTTCGAGTCAAATTTATCTACTAAAATTTGAGATAATTTTATAATAGCCTTTGATTTTTTTGGAGCTAGCCCACAAGGCCTAATAATATTGTAAACATCTTCAGGTGACATTAAGGACATTTTATAAGGACTATTTGCTAATTTGAACAGATTTGGTGTTACTAAATTAACTCTCTCGTCTGTACATTGGGCGCTTAGCAAAACAGCAATTAATAGTTCATATATATTATTATGTGTTAGAGGTATAGGAGTAGTTGGATACTTCTCATTTAAAAACCTTAAAATAAATTGTATTTTATTCTTTTTTTTCATAACAGAATTATTTTTGTCTAAAATAACATACTTTAAAAAATTTAAATTGGTTACTATATTAGTAATATGATATTAATTATATTCACAGCCCTTTTCAGTTATATGTTTTTCTTTTCCGTTGCAGTAGCTCCTACAATCAGTATGAATTTAGATGAAGAAAACAGAACCGTCTTATTAAGAAAAATTTTTCCTAAAAACTTTTTATTTGGACTCATTTTGTCCATTATAGGTGTTTTCTTTTGCTTTTATGAAAACGAATTATATGGAATTATACTATTATTTTTAATAGGAATATTGTTTTTAATTAACTTGTTTGTACTAATTCCAAAGATAAATTTTGCAAGTGATGAAATCAAAACTGGAAAGAAAAATTTTTTAAAAATATTTAAGAAACTTCATCTTCTTTCAGTTGTTTTATATACAATACAGATGTTGTTATCAATAGTTGGAATTTGTGTTTTTTTTTAAATTTTTTTAGTGAGAATGGGAAACATATCCTATCTCTAATTTAAATTTAACATTAATAACCATATTGTTATCAAATATTAATTTAGCTTCTATCATTTCATTGGCTAATTGAGATTTATTAATATCAAAAAACATTAAATGATATGATTTTTGTTTTAATTCTAATCTATTACCAGGTTTTATAAAAATACCATGCTGAACTGGTCGCATTTTATACACGTTATTTTTTAATATTACTTCGTGCAACTCTTGTTTTTTTGCTATATCAGAAATAATTCCTTTAAAGACAATTTCCTTCCTTGAGTTATTTTCAATACTAAGATAACCAGCAGCAGTGTTTGAGTCCTTAGTAATAAGTTTTAAAACGGGATGTTTTATAACAATGTTGCTATCTTTGTACTCATGGGCTAAGTTGCAAAAAGGAATTAAAAATAAAAAAAATATTAAACTACGCATCTAAACAATATATGTTCAATTCGAAAAAAATCATTAATTATATTTTAGTTTTAACTTTTTTTTTTTCTGTAAGTGCGAAAGATATGAAGTCAGATAATATGATAGGTCCTGATAAAAATTGGGAATTTATATCTGATCAGGTTATGGGAGGTGTTTCTTTCGGAAAAAAAAAATTTCTTAAAGAAGATAATTATCACTATTTACGCATGACTGGTTTTGTTAGTCTAGAAAATAATGGAGGTTTTATACAGACTAGGTTAAAAATCAAAGCGAATAATAATGAAAAAAAAGGAATAATGATAAAGGCTAGGGGAAACCAGCAAGAGTACAAAATACATATAAGAACTAAATTAACGCTGCTACCTTGGCAATACTATGCTNTGTCATTTNAAGCGAATGAAGATTGGGAATACAAAAAATTAAGCTTTAATTTATTTGAGAGGTCAGGAATGTTGTTACCAAAAAAAATAAATTCAAAATATATAACATCTATAGCGATTGTTGCTTTTGGAAAAGAATACAAGGTAAGACTAGATGTTTCAGAAATTAAATTTTATTGAAAAATGAAAATTAATAGAAAATCATATAATTTTTCTCATTCTTTTAGAATTAGATATTCAGAAGTAGATGCTCAAGGAATAGTATTTAACGCTCATTATCTTACTTACTTTGATTGTGCTATAACAGAATATTTTAGAGCAATTAAGTATAATTATGCAGGTGAAGTTAAAAAGAAAAATCAAGATTTTCACGTAATAAAAACTATTGTTGAATATAAAAAGCCAATTATTTTTGACCAAATAGTAGATGCTTGTATTAAAACAAGTTATATCGGTACTTCTAGTTTAAAATTTGAAATTTCTCTTTTTGTTAATAAATTAAATAAACTTTTAGCCTATGGAGAAATTATACAAGTATATGCAGATCAAAAAACTAATAAAGCTATACCCTTACCAAGGCGCTTGGTAGCAAAAATAAGAAGATTTGAGAGTATCTAGTGCAATGATTAGAAATATTGCCATCATTGCGCATGTTGACCACGGAAAAACAACTCTCATAGACTCAATGATGAAACAAACAGGAATATTTAGAGAAAATCAAAAAGTAACTGAAAGGTTATTGGACAGTGGGGATTTAGAAAAAGAAAGAGGAATCACAATATTAGCTAAACCGACATCTATTGATTGGAAAGGGGTAAGAGTCAATATTATTGATACACCTGGACATTCTGATTTTGGAGGAGAAGTAGAGAGAGTTTTAAGTATGACAGATGGAGTTGTCCTGCTAGTAGACGCGGCAGAAGGTCCTATGCCTCAAACTAAATTTGTGCTCGGAAAGGCTCTTTCCCNAGGTTTAAATCCAATAGTNATTGTTAATAAGGTTGATAGAAATGATAGTAGACCAGAGGAAGTAGTAAATGAAGTATTCGACCTTTTTGTAGATTTGGAAGCGAATGAAAAACAACTTGATTTTCCCATACTATATTCTTCAGGAAGAGATGGATGGTGTGTAGAAAATATTACTGAGAAAAAAGAAAACTTATTTAAACTTTTTGACTTAATTTTATCTCATTTTAAAAAGCCTAATGTTGATGAAAATAAGCCTTTTTCGATGCTGGNAACATTATTAGCGCCTGATCCTTATTTAGGAAGATGCTTGNTTGNCAGAGTAGAGCAGGGTAAAATNAAAGTAAATAGTAATGTTAAAACCTTGAATATAAATAATCAAGAGGTTGAAAAGGGAAGACTTTCAAAATTATTTGTATACCATGGCACAAGTAAAATATCAGTTAATGAGGNGAGNGCTGGTAATATAATTTGTATTGCANGACTANCTAAATCNTCTGTTTCCGATACAATATGCGATTATAGTATAATCAATTCAATCAAAGCCACAGCAATTGATCCACCAACCATGGCAGTAACAATAACAGTTAATAGTTCACCTTTTTCTGGCTTAGAAGGTAAAAATGTAACATCTACGAAAATTAGAAATCGCTTGCTATCAGAGGCAGAGTCAAATGTGGCAATTACCTTTAAAGAAAATGAAGATAAAGATTCCTTTGAAATTGGCGGTAGGGGAGAATTACAAATAGGAATATTGATTGAGACAATGAGAAGAGAAGATTTTGAGTTAAGCGTTTCTAGTCCNAGAGTATTATATAAAAATGATTCAGAAGGAACTAAATTAGAGCCTGTGGAAGAGGTAACAATAGACTTAGATGATGAATATTGTAGTNCAACAATAGACAGTTTAAATAAAAGAAAAGCTGAAATAGTTGAGATTAAAAATATGGGAGCCGGAAAAAAAAGGTTGATTTTAACAGTTCCATCAAGAGGTTTAATAGGATACCATGGACAATTTTTATCAGACTCCCGAGGAACAGGAGTAATGAATAGAATTTTTCATTCATACAGAAAATTTAAGGGNANAATAGAAAATAGANGAAACGGNGTNCTTATTTCTAATAGTNATGGAAATNCAATAGCNTACGCTTTATTTAATTTACANGAAAGAGGTAAGTTATTTATTAATCCTCAAGAAAAAGTTTATGAAGGAATGATTGTAGGTGAACATAGCAGAGGGAATGATTTAGAAGTAAATGTATTAAAAGGAAAAAAACTAACTAATATTAGGGCATCTGGAACTGATGAAGCAGTAAAATTAATTCCACCAACATTAATGTCATTAGAACAGATGATGTCCTATCTCANAGAAGACGAGTTATTAGAAGTTACCCCTAATAGTTTGAGATTGAGAAAAAAAATACTAGATCCTATTGAAAGAAAAAGAAGTACTAAAATTTAATTTTGCATATCTTCATAATAAAAGAGTAGTTTAGTGCGGTTTCGTCAATTGAAGAGTCTCTTCCAGTTTTTCCCCCATGCCCCCCTTCCATTTCAGTTTTAAGCAATAATAAACTTCTACCTTTTTTTAATTCTCTTAGTTTGGCAACATATTTTAATGGTTCATCAAATAGAACTCTATTATCAAACAAACTAGTGGTTACAAGCATATGGGGATATTCTTGCTTTTTTATGTTGTTATAAGGGGCATAGCTTTTAATATATTCAAAGTGTTTCTTATATTTTTTAGCATTTCCAAATTCCTTAAATTCTCCAACTGTTAAGGGTAATGAATGATCTAAATTTGTAGTAAGAGAGTCTACAAATGGTACGGCTAGTATAGCTGCAAGAAATATACTGGGCTCTTTGTTTAATACTGCTCCCATTAGTAAACCTCCNGCACTTNCACCCATCCCTATAATACTTTTTGATGACGTATATTTATTTTTAATTAAATGATGCGCACANGATATGTAATCGTCAAAAGTATTCTTNTTTTTNAGCATTTTTCCATTTTTCCACCAAGTCATACCACATTCCATTCCACCTCTGACATGTGCATTGGCCCATATAACACCTCTATCAATTAGGCTAAACTTTGCTGATGAAAAATTATTTCCTACAGAAGAACCGTAGGAACCATATCCATACAGTAACAATTTAGCTTTTCCATTTAATTTAGTATTTTTGTGCCTTATTATTGTTATAGGTATCTTTACCTTGTCCTTAGATACCGCGTACACTCTTTCTGATATATAATCATTCTCGTTAAACCCTGAGGGAATTATTTGTTTTTTTACAATAATTTTTTTCTTTGTTTTAATATTGTATAAGAATATTTTACTAGGGCTTTTTGGTGATGAAAAGCTTATATAAATATAATCACTTTTTTTGTTTTTTTCATACGAAGAAAATGAAATAGATTTGACTTTGTCATTAAAGAAATTAATTTCTTCTATTTTTTTTGAAATATTATTTTGTACGAAGATTTTAGAGTTAGCACTCTTTGTTTCTTTCCATATAAACCAGTCCTTTAAAATGATATAACTTCCTATTATAGTATTATTCTTTGGTTTAATAAAATCTAAACATACTTTTTTTCTATTATGCCTGCTTCTTGATATTTTAAAATCTTTGGCTTTATGATTAGTATGAATGTAGAAGTAGTTATCCCAGGAGTCTAAAGAATATGTTATACTTTCCTTAAAGTCATAAAAGAGAGATAATCTCAAATTTTTAAGATTTGAATTAAGTAAGTAACATTTGTTAGTAGAATGATCCCCAGAATTTATTATGTAAAATTTTTTATCACTAGTAGTTTCTATACTGACTGAAAAACGTTCAAAGGTTTCTTTATATATCAATACATCTTTTTTCTGAGAGGTTCCTATTTTATGAAGATAGATCTCTTTAGGCCTATGATTTTTATCTAATTTAGAATAAAAAAAATATCTACTATCGTAAGAGAATAAAACACTNCCCGTAGTCTCTTTAATAATCTCTTTATTTTCTTTTTTATTATTTAAGTTTCTTAATCTAATGTCATAGTACTCAGAACCTTTTAAATCCAAAGAGTACGCTAAGTATTTATCATCATCACTTACATTCAAACTTCCTATACCAAAATATGATGATTTAAATTTTTTCTTTTCTATGTCTCCATTCCAAATTACTTCATTATTTTTAGAATCTATTTTCTTTCTTAACTTTATAGAATAATTTCCTTGCTTAGTTGTTTTGGTCCAGTATTCATATTTTTCATCCCTAAATGGAATAGATTTATCGGCAAGTTTAATTCTTGCCTTGATTTCATTAAATAGTTTCTTTCTGATTTTTTTTTCGCTTTTAAAAAATATTTCGGCATATTTGTTCTCCTTGTCCAGATGGCTTTTTACCTCTTTATTTAACTTCTCAGGATCGGATAAAACTTCCAAAATATTTTCTTGATGTACCCAACTATAATTATCAACTATATTATATCCATGATGGTTAAAAACTTTTTTTACTTTTTTAAGCTTAGGTGCTTTCATATTCATTCCTTAAAATATTTTTATGAACCTTTAACATTATTTATACGTAGTGTTTATACGTCACAATTGCAAAAATAGATATAAATGACTGAAAAAAAATTATTCGTTATTTTGGGNAACCAGCTTTTTAATCCAGAAATTTATTTAAATAAATATAAAAATTATACTTTTTTCATGGCAGAAGATTACGGTCTTTGCTCGTTTTATAAACATCATAAATTTAAAATTCTTCATACTCTGTCATCGATGAGGTCATATCGTGATGAATTAAATGCTTTAGGTTTTAAGGTAAAATACTTCTCTATAGAAGAAGAAAGTTTCTATGATAACTACATTACCAAATTAAAAATATTTATCAGAGAAAATAAAATAGAAACGTTAACTCTATTTGAAGTTGAGGATAAATTATTCGAAAAAGAGATTAATGCTTTAGAAAATATTTGCAATNTTGTTTTTCTAAACTCTCCTATGTTTCTTACAAAAAGAGAGGATTTTAAATCTTATATAAGTACAAGGAAACCACTTATGGGAAATTTTTATAAGTACAGCAGGATTAAAAATAATTTACTTCTAAAAAAATCAGGAGAACCTATAGGAGGAAAATGGAGTTTTGACGAAGAAAATAGAAAGAAGTTACCAAGGGGGATTAAAATTCCAACAATAGCAAAATCAAAAAAAACTTCTCACACAATCTATTTAAGCAAAATTATTGAAAAAATTTTTAAAAAAAATATTGGAGACTGCAATGACTTTTGGATACCTACCGACAGGTATTCCAGCAAAATATTTTTGCAAGATTTTTTAGACAACAGGTTTTATTTATTCGGAGATTACGAAGATGCCATTTCTAAAAAANAGAGTTTTTTGTTTCATAGTGCTATAAGTCCATTACTTAATACTGGTCTTTTAACCCCAAATGAAATTTTAGATAAGATAAAAGGTTATGAAGATAAAATTAATATAAATTCTCTAGAAGGTTTTGTCAGACAAGTGATTGGTTGGCGTGAATTTATTAGGGGCATTTATCAGNTAAAGGAAAAAAGTTTTATTGAAAAAAATTATTTTAATAATTCTAGGAAAATGAAGAAAAGTTGGTATGAGGGGACAACGGGTATCGATCCGTTAGATGACGCTATCAAAAAAGCTAGTCAACTAGGATGGAGTCACCATATTGNGAGACTTATGATTATAGCAAATTTAATGAATTTATGTCAAATAAGGCCTAGGCAGGTATTTAAATGGTTTATGGAATTTTATGTGGATTCGGCAGATTGGGTTATGGTTCCAAACGTATATGGGATGGGGCTTTTTAGTGATGGCGGTATATTTTCTACCAAACCTTATGTTTGTGGGTCAAACTACATACTAAAAATGTCAGATTATAAAAAAGGTCCTTGGGTAGATATCGTAGATGGATTATATTGGCAATTTATAAGTAAAAACAGAGAAAAATTAAAAAATAATCCAAGAATTGGTATTATGTCAAAAATGGTGGATAATATGAATAAGGATAGAAAAAGTAAAATATTTAAAGCTGCTGAAGATTTTTTAGAAAGAAATACTACTAGATAATTTAATATGAATAAATTCCATACAAAAATATGTCTTAGATGCAATAGACCATTTAATTGGAGAAAAAAATGGAGAAATAACTGGAATGAAGTTTTGTATTGTTCTAAGAAATGCAGGTCNATTAAGTCTCTTTACAGTAATTAGATTTTGAAGTGAAAAATATTTTAGCAAACTTAGAAAAAAAAGTTATTATACTATGTTTTGTAATTGTTAATATTTTTTTTACTTACTATTTTTTAAAATATAACCACTTTTCTCTAGAATACATCAAAACATACTTTTTAACTATTAACNGTTTAATAGATAGTAATACTTCATTATATTTTTTTATTTTTTTTTTAATATATTTTTCTATCTCTGTATTTGCTATTCCTGTAGCTGCATTATTTTCATTGCTTATAGGAGCATTATTTGGGTTTTACAAAGGTGTGCTTTTAGTTTCTTTCTCATCATCCTTAGGAGCCTTAGTTTGTTTTCTTTTATCTAGGTATTTGTTCAGGGATTATTTGCAAAAAAAGTTCAATAAAAAACTTTCAAAAATTAATAAAGAAATAAAAGAAAATGGACATAGTTTTCTTTTCTTAATGAGAATGACTCCAGTTATACCATTTTTTTTAATAAATTTATTATACGGATTGACTACAATTAAAGCACTGAATTTTTACATCATTTCTCAGTTAGGAATGCTAGCTGGAACTTGTTTATATATAAATGCAGGAAACCAGATTTCCGAAATTCAAAGCATAGAGGAATTATTAAGTATAAAAATTCTTGTTTCTTTTTCTTTAATAGGTTTTTTCCCTTTTTTTTGTAAGAAAGTTATTTTTACTATTAAAAATAATTTAACTAGACGATAATTGATGTATAATTAAATATGATTAAATCTATTTCCAAAGATGAATTTCTTGCAAAGAAAAGAATAGTAAATGGGTGGATACATTCATCATGTACAGTAAGTGCAGAAATAATGGGAAATGCAGATTTTGACAGCATTACCATAGACTTACAACATGGAATACTTGATATTGTAGAATGCAAGACTCTTATCCAAGTATTAAAAAAATACAATGTATTTATCATAGTAAGAGTCCCCGATAATGATATAGGAATTATAAATAAATGTTTGGATGCAGGAGCAAATGGTATTATTTGTCCTTTAATAGAAAANAAAGATGACTGTCTGAAATTCCTTAAATCTTGTTATTATCCTCAAAAGGGTATAAGGAGTTTTGGCCCTACAATTTCAAATATATATGACCAAGAATATTTCAATAAGGCAAATCAAACAGTATTGCCATTTGTAATGTTGGAAACAAAAGAATCACTTAAAAATCTTGATGAAATAATGAAAATAGAGGATTTAGAACTATTTTACATTGGTCCTTTTGATTTATCCATAAATCTAGGATATTCCTTTAAAGATGTCTTTGATAATAAGAAAATGCTTTCTTTATACAGAGAAATTCTGCTAAAAGCTAAAAAGTATGGAAAAAAAGTAGCAATTCATTGTTCAGGAGGAAAAACAGCAAGATATTTTTTGGAAAACGGCTTTGATATGGTTACACTGTCAACAGACCTAAATCTTTTAAGAAATTCTATTGAAAATGAAATGAAAATTATAGACTAAAAATAAAAGAAATCCCTCCAAAAATAATACATTGACATTGATATTCATCCTCATATATAACTATTTTACTGTTAAATAAGTAAAGTAACTAAAATGGGAGAAATTATGAAAAAATTATTTACTTTAGTAACTAGTTTGTTTTTTGCTACTAGTGTTATTTTTTGTTTACAATCAAAAGATGATCAAGAAGTAATTGACAAATTAAGTTCCTTCAAAGCATCTGGTGCCGATTACAGTTGGGACAGAGTTCCTCAAGACACCAAGTATGCGTCTAATGTTAAGAAAAATATAATATCAAAGCTTAAGTTGCCAGCTAATTTCAAAGTGGAATTATTTGCTATAGCTCCTGACGCAAGAAATATGGCAGTTAGTAGAAATAAAGGTGCTGTATGGATTGGTACTAGAAAAGATAGAGTTTGGCAAGCTACTGATAGAGACATGGACAACGTTGCAGATACTGTAGAACGATTTGCTCCAAATATTAAGTTTGATATACCTAATGGTCCTTGTTATAGTGCTGATGGACACCTATACATTGCTGAGAGAAACAGAGTTTTATGGTTTCCTGCAGCAGAATACTTCATGGAAAGTCCAGATACCGTTGCAATTCCTATTATCAATCAGGGTGAACTAATACCAGAGGCTGAAGAGTCATACAATCATACTGGAAGGGTATGTGCTATTGGTCCTGACAATAAATTATATGTTAGTATGGGACAGCCTTTCAANGTATCACCTAGAAGCAAACAAGAACTTTACAATGAAGTAGGAATTGGTGGAATGATAAGTTTCAACAGATTTCCAGGTGACTTAGATAGAAAAGTTGTTGCTATTGGAATTAGAAATTCTGGCGGCCATGCCTTTAACCCTAAAGATGGTAAACTTTGGTTTACTGACAACCAGGTTGATGGTATGGGAGATGAAACACCTCCAGGAGAACTTAATAAAATGCCTAAGATGGGTATGTGGTATGGTCACCCTTACTACGGCGGTGGAAATGTTAGAGTAAGCGATGAAGGTTATGACAAAGATACAATTCCTTCTGACTTAGCATCTAGATATGTGAAACCACAAGTAGAGATGAAAGCTCATGCAGCAGATCTAGGTATGATGTTTTATAACGGAGATATGTTCCCTAAAAAATACGACAATGTAATTTTTAGTGCTCAACATGGTTCATGGAATGCAGTTGTGCCAAGAGGTGCTCAAGTAATGGTTACTTACCTTGACAGTAAAGGTAATGCAAAGAAAACTGAACCATTCATGACAGGGTGNATGACAGATAGAGGTACTTACATATGNAGACCNGTTGATGTTCAACAATATATCGATGGTTCTATCTTAGTTTCAGACGATAAGGCTGGTGCTATTTACAGAATTACTTACGCAGCATCAGAGTAATCTTGAACTTTTATTTAAAGTGGGTTAGTTATATCAACTAACCCATTTTTTTTATGANAAATAAACTATTTNTATCGTCCTTACTATTTNTAATNATTGAAAANTATTTGCNTTCTGATGATAAAATTCAGAAAGGAAAAAACATAGCAGAGAATATTTGTTCTGTTTGTCATGGCGTTAATGGGCAAGCCAATACAGGCGGTAATTCAATATTAGTACCCCACCTAACTGCTCAGAATGAGTATTATTTAATAGAAAAATTAAAGGCTTACAAAAGTAAAAAATTAGAACATCATCAAATGTCGCTTATAGCTGATATGCTTACTGCAGAAGACATAGAAAATGTTTCTAAATGGTATTCAAGTATTAAAATTAATATTGAAAAAATCGCAGACTAAATAATGACAAATGAGGATATCAATAATGAGCTTTTATATCAATTAAGGATAGACTTCAACAAAACTGTAGCAGATGATATTAGAACATTAGGAATATTACAAAAGCTACCAANGTTAGGTAATGTCCTGCTCAAACATAATGCTATATTGATCTGTCAATATGACGCTTTTAAAGGTTTTGTAGATGAATGCGAGCAGAATAATAATATAGACTTTCCTCTTTACAAGTGGACAAAATATACAATTAATCAGAAAAAGAAAAAAGAAAAATATTTAAAATCTTTTACTATTTATATAGAGCATAATCAACTTTATAGTAAAGATAAGGCTGATAGATTAGAAGCAGAACTAAAGTCTTTAAATTGTGAATACATATTAAAAATAAGTAAATATGACTCTAATCCCAAAAATAGNCCACAGCCTCCTAAAAAATATTATTAATTTTTTAAAGAACTCAAAAAATATTCTCTAAAAAATTTTACTTTTTCCATTCTGGCCACAATATAAGGACTGCTAACTAAATCTTTTTTTTCATTATTATTTTCATCTTTTCTATTTTTCACAGGAATATCTTTTTTAATTTTTACAACTTCAGGAGCATCACTAGCAACTAAAGTATAGTCGCTTAAAACTTTTAAATTAATATCAGCATATTTATTGTTTTTCTTTATGTCTAGCCAGGTATTAAAAACCTTAGCAGAGTATTTATTTCTTTTAGATGTTCTATAGGAGTGGTAGTATCCTACTGCTTTTTTCCATGATCCAAATCTTTCATACAAACCTTTTACTAACTTAGCTGACCATTCTACATTTAAATCTGGGTCAAAAGCATCATTAAAGTTTTTAAAGGCCTCTGGGTGATACATATAATTTATTTGCATACAACCGATATCTATATTTCTTTTCCCATTTCTTGTGTAATTTGTTACAAATTTAATAGCCTCTTCTTTCTTTGAAAAGAACCTACCCTTTCCTTTATAATTTACTGTCCAAGGCCATGAAATAAAATCAACATTATTAACTTTTCTTCCTGACTCAGTTAATGCCATGGATAACAATAGTTTATTTGGTAATTCGTATTTTTTTTCAAACTTTTGAGTAGCTATTAAACAGGAGTAATCATCAGAATAAATTAAATTTATGACTAGAAAAAATAAAATTGATAATTTTATTGAAAACATACCATNACTTCTGCAATCAATATGCCATTCTTTATAGGTTTGACTNAGTTAAAGTTTGGTCATATTATTTNAGAAATGNTNGGANTGATGTCAGATGAGCCTTTACTTATTTCTTCTTTGATAGAGCATAGTAGCAGGTATCACGGAAANNCAGAAATAGTATACAGANTATCTAACGGTGANGTTNANCGTACTAATTATNTAANAACTCANAAAACAATAAAAAANTTAGCTAATTCGCTTANAGAAATGGGAATAAAGTTAGGTGATAGATTAGGAACACTAGCATGGAGTAATTTATCACATTTGGAANTATATTATGGTATATCAGGAATAGGTGCAATTTGTCACACTATTAANCCCAGACTTTTTCAAGAACAATTNGTATTTATAATTAATGATGCTGAAGACCAATTATTATTCGTAGAACTTGATTTTATTGAGATTATCAATAATATAAGCAATCAACTTAATACTGTTAAAAAAGTTATTTTTCTCTGCAAAAAAAAAGAACTACCTGGCAACATAATAATAAAACAAGAGTATTTAAGCTATGAAGAATTACTAGAAGGTAAAGGACCTATAGAGAAATGGCCATTATTTGAAGAAAAAACAGCATCATCTTTATGTTATACCTCAGGAACCACAGGAAATCCCAAAGGGGTATTGTATTCTCATAGATCTACGATATTGCATTCCATAGCTGCAGCAAACCCTGATGCATTGAAAATTTCAAGCCTTGATGTAATTATGCCAATTGCACCAATGTTTCATGCTAACGCATGGGGAATACCTTATGTAGCAACAATGGTTGGTTCTAAGCTAGTATTGCCAGGAAGATATTTAGATGGAAAAAGTGTTTATGAATTATTAGAAAATGAAAAAGTAACATTTACTGCAGCAGTACCTACTGTCTGGCTCATGTTATTAGACTATCTAGATAAAAATAAACTAACACTGAATTATTTGAAAACTTGTGTTATCGGAGGTTCAGCTTGTCCTAGATTTATGATTGAACAGTTTAAGCAGAAACACGATGTTGAGGTTGTACATGCCTGGGGAATGACCGAAACCTCTCCATTAGGAACGGTTAATAGGCCACTTTATAAACACAAGGAATTTTCTCAGCAGAAAAGGTACGATCTTGCAGTAAAACAAGGAAGGCCAATTTACGGAGTAGATATAAAAATTACTAATGATAATTATGAAAAACTACAAAATAATGGAAAAGATTTTGGAAATTTATGGGTCAAAGGCCTTTGGATATGTTCTGGATATTTAAATTTAGATAATAAAGAAAATGANAATAATGATGGATGGTTTTTAACAGGNGACGTNGCTACNATTGATGAAGATGGTTATATGCAAATAACTGATAGGGTAAAGGATGTAATTAAGTCAGGTGGAGAGTGGATTAGCTCTATAGAAATAGAGAATATTGCTGCTTCACATCCTAATGTAAATGAAGCGGCGGTGATCGGAGCTATTCATAAAAAGTGGGATGAAAGACCAATTCTGATAATAGTTCCAAAAGATAAAGTTTCAAAAGAAGATATTTTGATGTTTCTNAAATCAAAAATAGCAAAGTGGTGGATTCCTGACGATATTATATTGGTTGACAAACTTCCGTATACAGCAACTGGAAAAATTAAGAAAATTGAACTCAAGGAAAAGTATAAAAACCATTTACTTAAATGAAATAGAGCTAGTCGTCTTCATATAGAAAATGATGAAAATTNGCAACTAAATCCTGAGCTCTTTTTGANATTAAATCTACTTNTGCGANNTTATCTTGTATGAGTTTTCTGTTGTGATTAATTCTTGAATTGTTTCTGAAAATATTAATTATATTTTCTTTNTGCAAGCTAAATAGGCTNTTAATTTCNGCATCACTAAACTTGGTTTTTTTTCGCTTTCCTTTNAACTTTTTNTAATTTTTAAGTGCATCTTCAAGAAANTNTACTAATTCNTGNTTAACTACTCTAGACTCTTCTACTGCTTCCATCATCAAGTCATTTGAACTAATTATCTTTTCTGTAACCNCAGCTGTTTTCTTATTTATTTCNATCCTTTTNTTCAAATAATCGAANAAGTTTATATTACTACTTTCTTTNACTATNATCCTTCTGGCTCTTTCTAATTGTAATAACAGCAATTCTCTGGTTACATCGTANGATTCTCTNTANGCTCCGTGAAGCGAGTCATGGTTTATACTGACTAGAGCTCTATTCTTTTTTATTAGTATAGTATTTTCCTGAACTATATCCTCTAATTCATCAAATTTTTTCTGTGTCATTTAATTTGCCATCTGTATCATTTGTATCTACGTTATCTAATTTTTCTTTTATGCTGTCAATCCTATTTTTTAAATTTTCTGAGTCTAATTTACTTTTTTCATACATTAAATTATATTTATTTATCTCTTTTACATAATCTTGACTTTTACTATTTGAGTCTGCAAGTCTATGGTAGGTGCTACGCAACATACCCATAATTACTGGATGTGTCTTACTTATTATTCTTTCAAGTTCTTTCTTGAAAATTTTTTTTGCGACAAGGTTTGTTTTTGCTTTTGCCGTAACAGAATGAGACCGATTTAAGTAACAACTTATTTCCCCAAAAACTTCATCTGGTCCAGCTTGACCAAGTGATATGCCGTCTTTACTAAAAAATTCAACTAACCCTGTAACAATTAAATAAGCATATTCTGGAGGATCACCTATTTTATATATGGTTTCTCCTTGACTCCAAACTGCTGCATCTTTTTTATTCATATTTCAACTTTTCTATACTATACTACTACAGAGGAGTAATTTTGTCAGGAAAAGAATTTTTAAGGTCCGTGGACCAAGTTTTTGAAAATGCCGCCAAAGCTGCGAAAATTCCAAGTTTTCTTGCAAGTCAAATTAAGACTCCTAATTCTACATATAAAGTAAATTTTGGTGTTAAAATTAAAAACCAAATATCAACATTTACTGGGTTTAGATGTGTTCATTCAGACCATCTTGAACCAGTAAAAGGAGGTATTAGATTTGCTGTAGGTTCTGACCAAGAAGAAGTTGAGGCTTTAGCTGCATTAATGACATACAAATGTGCTCTAGTTGATATACCTTTTGGAGGTTCAAAAGGTGCTTTAATTGTAGACCCTAGAAATTATTCAAAATTTGATTTAGAAAGAATAACTAGAAGATTTGCGCAAGAGTTAATAAAGAGAGACTTAATAAATCCTTCGCAAAATGTTCCCGCCCCAGATATGGGTACTGGAGAGAGAGAAATGGCTTGGATCGCTGATGAATATAGGCGATTAAATCCTACCGATATAAATTCTTCAGCATGTGTTACTGGAAAGCCCATCAATAAGCAGGGAATAAGAGGTAGAACAGAAGCAACAGGTAGAGGCGTTCAATATGCTATTAGAGAATTCTTTAGACACGATAAAGACAAAAAAATAGCAAAATTAGAAGGGACAATAGAAGGTAAAAACATTATTGTACAAGGGTTAGGAAATGTTGGTTATCATGCCGCAAAGTTTTTATCAAAAGAAGATGGGGCAATAGTTACTGCTGTAATAGAAAGAGATGGTGCTATCATAAATGACAAAGGGATAGATATAGAAAAGCTACATAAATATATTAGAAAAACAGGCGGTGTTAAAAATTATAAAGGTTATCAAAAGAATGGTGTAGAGTTTTTGAAGAAAAATTGCGATATTTTGATTCCTGCTGCATTAGAGGGTGTTATAAATCATAAGAATGCAAAAGAAATTAATGCTAAACTTATTGTAGAAGCAGCTAATGGTCCAATCTCTTATGAAGCAGATAAAATTCTTAGAAAAAATAAGGTAATAATCCCTGATTTGTATGCTAATGCAGGCGGTGTAACAGTTTCTTATTTTGAATGGGTTAAAAACCTTGCAAAAATAAGACTCGGAAGATTGCAAAAGAGAGAAGAAGAAAATAGGGCAATAAAATTAATAAAGTTAATAGAGAAATCTACAGGTAATGCTATTTCAGAGGTAGATAAAAATTCTATTTTAAAAGGAGCTGACGAAGTAGATTTAGTAAGGTCTGGTTTAGATGACACTATGCGCACTGCATACCAGGCAATGTCATACAAATGGCATTCTGAAAAACTAATTAAAGATTTAAGAACAAGTGCTATGTCATTAGCACTTGAGAAGATATCAAAATCATACGAAACATTAGGAATTTAGAAGTTATAATTTTTTTTATTTATCATCACTTTTAACTCAATAAGTTAAAAGGGAAGTCAATATTAAAAAATTTTTTTTTTTTTTTTCAATATTTTGTATGCTTTTTCTATAAAATAACACTATGTAGATTAAGTAGTTATTTTATTATTTCAAATATAATCTATAATAATTTTATGGATGATTCGGTAATTAAAGTTTTAAGAAGAAATGGATCTTGGCAAAAGACAAGCCAGGTAAAAAAAGAGAATTCTAAAAATAGATTTCAATCTAGGGAAAAAGATACAGAGTTTCTGCTAGACCAAAAATTTGGTGTTTTAGCTCAGGAAATAAAAAAGAGAATGAAAATTAAGTCTGAGTCCTCTGACACAGCGCTCAAAACTAATGAAAATGATAAACCTTTTAATAACACAAAAAGGCAAAATGAAAACTATATTGTTAGTAGCAAAGTTAAGGCACGAATACTTCCATATTTGTTAGATATTCAACAACTAGCAAATGAGAGAGCATTGCTAGAAAAAAATATTAATCAAATCGATATTAAACTTCAAAGTATCAAGAATAATATTGAGGTTTTTAGAAAAGAGTACGAACAAGAGCTTAAGAATATGCAAAAAAACATAGATTTCTTTGAACATAGCTTGGATTTAATAGATGATATTAAAGGTGGTGAAAAATGACAGCAAAAAGAGGAAAAATTTTAACTTTTGCTAATCCTAAAGGAGGAGTTGGNAAAAGTACTTTATCTTGTTTAATTACTGCAATGCTTAAGTGGAGTAATAACTATGATAATGTTCAATTGATCGACGCTGATAAACAAGGAAGTTCTGTTAGATTGTTACAGAGAATATGTTCAAATATTCCTTGTAGTCATTACCCTATATCTTATGAATATGACAAACTTAACATTATNTTATTAGAACAACTTATTAGCAATTACAGGATGAGAAAAAATAATGTTTTAGTTATTGATACTCCTGCAAGACCTGACCAAGAAGGAGTCGACCTTATTTCAAAATCACATGCTGTTATAGTACCAGTTTCTAATACGTTAGCAGAACTGCCAGTCACCTTAGATTTTGTTAAAAAGCTAGACTCAGCTAAAGAAAGATTTAAAAGAATACATCCACACATTGTCATAATACCTAATAAAATTCATGCAAACAGAAAGCATTTAAAAGATTTTGTTGAATATTTCGACAACCTTGATGTTGTTATTGGCCCACCAATACACGATAGTTCTTTTATTAGAAAGGTTTATATACAGAATTACAGCATAAACAAGATAGAAAAAGAGACAATCTTTAATGACCTAGACAAAGTATTAACATTTCTCAAAAAATATGTGATGGACGAAGAGCTTGACGAAATCTATAGATTAGATAATAAATACGACAGAGCAACTAATATATCACTTATAAAATAAAATACTATTTACAGGTTAACTAAGTTTCATTTATTTATTTTGCATTTTCTATATGTGTTGTAACTGACGATGTAAAATCACCAATAATAAAAATCAAAATTAAGACTGTAAATCTTAATTTTATACTATATATAATCTAAAATACCCAAACAAACGTACTTGATATTATTGAATAAGTGATTTAAATTATGCTACATAGTAATATTTGTAATAAAAGTTATATGAAAGTAACAAAGCCATCAAAGAGTGGTGAAAATTCAAGTGAAAAGGAATTTGCGCACTGCATGTATGAAATCGCTTTCAACCAAGATAGAGAAGCGTTTGCTAAAATATTCAAATTCTTTGCACCAAGATTAAAAAGTTATTTTATGAAAGCTGGTGCTAACGAAGCGCAAGCAGAAGAGGTTATACAAGAGGTTATGATAGCAGTATGGACCAAAGCTGCAAGCTATGATAAGAAAAAATCTTCAGTAAGTACTTGGATTTATACNATAGCTAGAAATAAAAGAATAGACAAAATTAGAAAAGAAAAGAGACATTACCTAGTTGAATCTGATGAAGGATTAGAAGTACCCATGCCATCTACACAAGAGCAAGATATCTTTTCGGTGCAATTAACAAAAAAAATAGAAAATTGTCTGCAAACTTTACCTATAGAACAAGCTGAACTTTTAAAGCTTTCTTATTTTTATGAAAAAACTCATACAGATATTTCAAAGGAACTTAAAATACCTCTTGGCACTGTTAAGTCAAGAATAAGATTAGCATTAAACAAAATGAAAAATATGGCGGAGATTAATTAATGGGTTCAGATTGTATAAAAAAACATCCTACTAGTGATATGTTAATAAANCATGCTATGGGGAACTCTTCAGAAGCAGAGTCTTTGATTATTTCCGCACATTTGTCCTATTGTAGTGATTGCAAAAAGGATGTTTATGAGTATGAGAATTTAGCTGGTGATTTCTTGCTAGAACATGATAAGGTTGAATTATCATCCGAATTATTTAAAAANGTTTTAGAGGCTGTGGGTACTCAGGAGCAGATAGAAAATAAAATTAATTATGTTGACTATAAAATAATTAGTAATTTAGACGATAAAGGAATAAGAATTCCGTCTTTTGTATCAAAATATTTGAATTCTAAGCTTGACACTTCTCATTGGAATACAGCTATAAATAATGTCAAATATACAGATCTGANTTTTAAGGACAATAATTTTAAGGGTAAATTCCTAGAAATTCCACGAGGAAGATCAATGCCAAAACACGGACACGAAGGTTATGAGGCCACCTTAGTTTTGCACGGAGGATATTCTGATGAAATAGGACATTATAACAAAGGTGATTTAGTTTTAGCAAATGATAGTCATGTTCACAGTCCAGTAGCTTCAAATGANAGTGGTTGTCTTTGTCTGGTAATTTATTCAGGTTCAATAAAATTTAAGGGAATATTGGGTTCTATTCTTAATTTATCCAAATTCTAAATGAGTAAAATCATATTCATTACTGGAGCATCTTCTGGTATTGGCAAAAGTGTGGCTGTCGAATTTTCCGAAAAAAAATGGATTGTATTAGCTTCGGCTAGAAGAGTAAATATATTAAAAAAAATGTCTGAACAGGCAGAAAAAAAAAATAGTGGTTTAATTATACCTATAAAAATAGATATAACTAATGAAATAGAAGTAAAAGCTAAAATAAGTAGAGCTTTTAAAATATATGGTACTCCAGACATATGTATGTTAAATGCAGGTACAAACAATCCTAATGAAAAAAAGATTATGAATCTTAAAGAAACAAAGAACATTTTCAAAATAAATTATTTTGGAACTTTAAATTGTATAGAAACCATACTACCTTTTCTAGAAAGGTCTTCAAAAAAAACTCAGTTAGCTATAATGTCATCGGTTGCAGGATATAGAGGTTTACCTTATGCAGCAGCTTACTGTTCCTCAAAGGCATCTTTGATAAGCTTCTCTGAGTCTATTTATAACTTGTGTAAAAATAAAAACATTTTTATAAGATTAATCAATCCTGGGTTTATTAAAACACCTTTAACTGATAAGAACAAATTTCCTATGCCATTTATTATAACCTCAGATAAGGCAGCAAAAATTCTCTACAAGAAGCTAAATTATTCTAAAAAATTTGAGATAAATCTACCCTGGTTATTTTGTTTNTTTATGAAGNTGTTAAAACTATTACCTTACCGCTTATATTTCAGCATCACTTCTCGACTTGTTAAAAATTTATAATAGTTTTTTATATAACAATAATGTTTCTGCAAGTTTAACATTATATTTACTTACAACGGAAGTGTTAATAAGATCATTTTCTGATATTAAAAACATATTATCCTTAACTTTTAAATTGACAGGAATACGCTTAAAAAGAATTTTGAATAAATAATGCATGTGTAGACAATTACCGTTTATACTAACTTTTATTTCACCGCATACATTTTTTTCATTACCTATAAAATTATTTGGTCTTATTTTTTTAAACTTCCAATGTCTTACAAAAGATGCTTTTTCCTCATAATAGCTTTCCTTGATAAATAATTCATTATTTGTATATTTCCCTTCAAAATCTATCAACAAATTCTTCTTCTTTCTTTTTGGAAAAAATTGGATTAAATGACCTTTTGCCTGGACTTTACCACTAAAAAAATTTTCAAATATTAGTTCAGGAAATTTAAATTGATTATTATTCATACTATTTTTTTTCCAACAAGAATTGACTAACATCAATAGTTCCAGCTTTAAATCCTTCTTCGCAGTAACATAAATAGTACTCCCATAATCTTTTGAATTTATCATCAAAACCTAATTTTTCAATTTCATCCCAGTTTTTAAGGAAGTTTAGTCTCCAAATTTTTAATGTCTTTGCATAATCAGAAGCAAATGAAAGGTGCTCATTAAAACTAAGGTTATTTTTTTTTGCGAGACATTTAAGTGTATTTTTTGTAGGCAACATTCCACCTGGAAAAATATATTTTTGAATGAAATCTTTTCTGTACTGATATGTTAGATTAATTTTTTCATTAATAGTTATGATTTGTAAAGCTGCAGAACCACCAATTTTTAAACATCTATTAATCATCTTAAAATACTCNCTCCANTTCTTTTTACCAACTGCCTCAAACATTTCAATAGAAACTATTTTATCATAGGTATTGTTTACTTTTCTGTAATCTAATAACTCAATTCGTNTTCTTTCTTTAATTAGATTTTTTACATATTTGTATTGAGCATTTGAGATCGTTATTCCTGTAATATCTGANCCTATGTTTTTTAAAACATAGTTTATGAATCCTCCCCATCCACAACCGATCTCTAAGACTTTACTATTCCTTTTAATGTTTGCCAGCTTTATTAAGCTTCTATACTTATTATTCTGAGCTTCTTCTAAAGAGTTATCTTTGCTTTTATAAATTGCTGAAGAATAGGTCATGCTTTTATCAAGCCATTTAGAATAAAACTTATTTCCTAAATCATAATGGAATTGTATTTGTTTTTTGCTTTTTCTTATCGTATTTGAGGCATAATAAGAAAAATACTTTAAAAAGAATTCTGAAAATCTAAAAGCAATATTAAAAGACTTTAATATTCTAATATTTTTGACTCCAATAGAAAGAACACCAGACAGGTTGGATGTTTCCCATTCTCCTTTAGAGTAACTATAGCCACCACTAGATAATCCTAAAAAAAACAACCTAAAAAGTGATCTAAGTTTTTTTACTTTTATTATAGAAGCTTTAGTTCTATCACCTATGCTTAATAATTCTTTGTTAGGTAGCATAATAACTAAATCTCCTTTCAATTTAGATTTTATGCTTCTAAATAAAAAAAATAATAATAATTTATAAACTATTTTCATTTGCACTCTTTCCACTAACTAGTCAGGTTACTTTTTTTCTCTTTAGGACATTTATAAAATTTAAGACCTTTAAGAAATAATAAAAGAGCTTCGTAGTGAATTCCAGCAATTATTTTAATGGTCATAAAGGGAATTAAAAAAAATTGTTTGATTAGATTAGAATTATTTATTTCCACTGCTTTTCCTGTAAAAGAAGCTACTAGATTTTCATTTTTAGCGTTATAATTTATGAATATAGATAGTTTATCTTTTTTGCTAAAGCTTTTAAAGTTATAGGTTCCTTCCATTCCCATAAATGGAGATACATGAAATACTTTCTTTATTTTAAGATCATGGTTATTTTTGTCATAAGCATTTTTTATTAAGTAAAAATGTCTCTGTCCAAATGTATTATGAACTTCATAAATTTGCGCAATAACCATTTTTTTAGAATTTACACAGGTGTATACTGATAAAGGGTTGAAAACATAGCCTAAATATCTAGGATAGGTAAGTAGGAATATATTTGATACTTTTTCATTTAAATTATTTTTCTTAAGCACCTTTTTAATCCATTCTATTAAGTTTTTTTCCTTTTTAGGACCATGATCTTTAAAGTAAAAAGAGAGTAAATTAAAGCTATTTATTGAAAAAAAAGGAATATTTTTAAATATTTTATTTATTCTTAGAAGGTCAAAATATATATAAAAAACTTTATATTTGAAATGGTGTTTTTTTGGTTTCATTCTATAATGAAATACTCTGCCTTTATAAAGATTGTTCTTTAAAAGATTTTTATTACAAAGACTCATTAAAATCTATCCCAAATAGTTTTGCNACGTTTATTGCAGATTTTACTCCGTCCTCATGAAACCCATAACCTGTCCAAGCACCAACATAGTATATTTTGTCTTTTCCCTGCAAGTATTTTAAATTTTTCATAAGCTCTCTTCTGTCATTTTTAATTAATGGATGTTTCATTTTTAGCATTTTTATAGTTTTGCTTTTTTCTGGAACTAATTTTCTTGGTGGATTTAGAGTTACATATACATCTTCATAATCTCTTATATTTTGAAGTCTATTTATCCAATAAGTAACACATATCATATCTGTTTTTTTTCTTTTTAAAAGATCAGCTTCGTTTAAAATAACATTCCACGAAGACCATACTTTTTTATTTTTTGGCATAAGACGCCTATCTTTGTGTACATATATGGTGTTAGATTGATATGATTCGGATGAGAAAAAGCTTTTCTCTAAATTATTAGGGTGTTTAAGTATATTTAAAACATCCTCAGAATGGGTAGCAAAAATTACTTTTTTATATTTTCTTTTAAAATTAGTTCCTTCTACAGAACAATATTCTTTATATCTAATAACTTTTTCTATCTGTTTATTTTTAATAACATTTCCATTTAATGAATGGATTATTTTTTTAACATAATTACTGCTACCATTTTTTATAGTTCTCCACTTGGGTCTTTTAAATAAGTTTAGAAGTCCATGGTTATTCAAAAAAAATAAAATCGAATAAATGGGCATTTTCATTACATTGGTTTGAGATGTCGACCATATAGCTCCGCACATAGGAGTAAAATATTTAAGAGTAAAACTTTTAGAAAATTTGTTCTTATTTAAAAAATCCTTAACAGTCATAAAATTCTGGTGATTATTTAAAATTAATTTCTTTGACTTATAATTAAACCTTAATATATCAATTATCATAGTCCAAAAACTTATAGATAAGAAATTTTTTAAATTGTTGCTAAAAGCCATAAGACCTCTACTCCCATACTCAAAAAAATTATCTTTATCTGTTACCGAAAAAGACATATCACTTCTTTCACAACTTACTTTAAAAAAATTTAACAGTTTTTTAAAATTAGGATAGTTTTTGTCGTTAAAAACTAAAAAACCTATATCAAAATGAATAGTATCTTTTTTTCCATTATGGCTTAATAATTTACTTTTTATAGTACAAGCATGACCACCAAAGTATGAGTTTTTTTCATATAATTCTACAGTGTATTTTTTAGACAAAAGGAAAGCAGTTGTTAAGCCAGAAATTCCAGCTCCTATTACCGCAATTCTATCTTTATTTGATTTACCTTTGATATTTGCTTTTTTTACCATAATAATAATATGTAATGATTTTTAAAAAAAATAATAGTTTTATAAAAAAATATTTTTTAAAAGAAATTTTCTTTTTATTAATAGTATTATTTATTTCCATTTTTTCTACTATCGCAACCTTACCTGTTCTAGACAGAGATGAAGCGAGATTTGTTCAATCCTCTAGGCAAATGATAGAAACCAACAATTATACCAATATTAAGTTTCAGGAAGAATATAGGAGTAAAAAACCAATTGGCATCTATTGGATGCAGTCATTTTTTGTTAAAAATACCTCAGAAGTATTAAAAATAGATAATAAAAGTAATAAAATCAACAATGACCACATATGGAAATACAGAATGATTTCCGCACTTTCATCACTTGCTAGTATAATTATTTTATTTTATTTAACTAATAAACTCATTTCTAGAGATATTGCACTATTAGCCTCATTATCACTAGCAGCTTCTTTTTTATTTGTAACTGAGGCACATATTGCTAAAACTGATTCAGTTCTTTTGACTTGCTCAATTTTAGTAATGCTAACAATGGCCGGCTATTATTTTAGATTTTTTGATAAAAAAAATGTTTTCTCATTTTTTATGTTGTGGTTATCTCTAGCAATGTCCATTTTGATTAAAGGACCTATTCTTTTAATAATGTGCGTAGTATCCTCGGTTTTTATTATTGTATTGAAAAAAGATATTAATTGGCTTAAGAATACTTCTCCCTTAAGAGGTTTTATTCTGTTATTAACTATAATTTTACCAACTTTTTATCTTTTGATAAGTACAGGCCAAGAAAATTTTATTCAAGAGTCAATCATAAATGATTTTTTCAATAAAATAATTTCTGTACAAGAAAAACATAGTGCATTTCTTGGAGCGCATTCACTAAGTACCTGGCTTCTTTTTTTTCCTATGTCAATATTTCTTATTCCCACCTTTTTATTTGTAAAAAAGAGTTTTTCTAATAAGAAAGTATTCTTTTTTAGTTCTTGGATATTACCTAATTTATTAATTTTAGAACTAATACCTACTAAGTTACCTCACTATACATTACCCCTTTATCCAGCTCTTAGCATTTTAGTAGCAATGATGTTATTTAACGAGAAAAATATAGAAAGAATTCTTAAAAATAAAGTTTCTTTATTAGGTTATTTATTTTTTTTAATTATAACCTCTGCCTTAATAATAGCTCTAGGATTAGGTGTTTATAAATTAGGAAATTTAGATTTAAAAATTACTCTTCTGACTACTATATTATTCTTATTGAATATTTTAAGCATTTACCTTTTATACAAAAAAAAAATTTCTACGTTATTTAATTATCAGATTTTTATTTCTACAATTCTATACTTGTCAATATTTTTAGTATATTTGCCTAATATGAAACAGATTTGGGTAAGTAAAAGAATAAAAGAAAGCTTAAATGTAGATTATAAAAGCATGGATAGTAGATATATTTATGCTCTAGGCTATAATGAACCTAGTTTGGTTTTTGCAATAGGAACCAATCTAAATATATTGAAAAATTTAGATAAAACTGTACTAAAATCCAAAAATTTAAAATATCTAATTTTAGAACAAAAGTATTATGAAAATTTTATAGAAATCGTACAAAATAATGATATAAAATATATATTAATAGATAAAATAAAAGGTTTTAATTCTGCCAGAAGTATACCGGTAGAAGTTAATATTTTAAAAATATTTAATTAGGGGCTGAAATGTTTAAATTTTCTTCTAAATCCATTGAGCTACAACAGAAACTACTATCATTTATGGATGAATTTGTTTATCCAAGTGAAATAAAAATACAAAAAGAAATTTCTACTGGTGATATTTGGCAACCTTCCGAAATAATAGAAGATCTTAAAAATAATGCTAAAAATAGGGGGTTGTGGAATCTTTTTCTTCCAGAAAGTGAAAAAGGTGCAGGCTTAACCAATCTCGATTATGCTCCACTTTGTGAGATTATGGGAAGGTCTCCTTTTGCTCCAGAAATTTTTAACTGTAATGCTCCTGATACAGGCAATATGGAAGTCTTTGAAAGGTATGGATCCGAGGAATTGAAGGAAAGGTGGCTAAAGCCACTTCTTAATGGAGATATTAGGTCTGGATTTGCTATGACCGAACCTGATGTAGCCTCATCTGATGCAACTAACATAGAAGCAAGCATAGAGAGAGATGGTGATCACTATGTAATTAACGGAAAAAAATGGTGGACTTCTGGTGCAATGGACCCACGCTGTAAAGTTCTAATATTTATGGGAAAAACCGATCCCAAGAATCCAGATAAACACAAACAACAGTCACAAATTGTAGTACCTATGGAAACAAAAGGAATTAAAGTTGAAAGATACTTGCCAGTTTTTGGTTTTACCGACGCACCTCATGGGCATGCAGAAGTTTCTTTTGAAAATGTTAGAGTCCCTAAGGAAAATTTACTATTAGGAGAGGGAAGAGGTTTTGAAATAGCACAAGGTAGATTAGGACCTGGTAGAATACATCATTGCATGAGACTAATAGGTTTGAGTGAAGTAGCATTAGAGAAAATGTGTAAGAGAACTAAATCTCGTGTAGCTTTTGGATTACCAGTATCATCTCAGACAGTAACCCAGGAGAGAATAGCAGAAGCTAGGATAGCAATAGACCAAATAAGATTACAAGTTTTTAATGCAGCTAATAAAATGGATGAGGCTGGAAATAAAGCCGCGAGAATGGAAATTGCAATGATAAAGGTCTCAGCTCCAAATGTTGCTTGTAAAATAGTTGATTGGGCTATACAAGCTCACGGCGGTGGAGGAGTTAGTGACGATTTTGGACTCTCTAATGCCTATGCACAAGCTAGATTATTGAGACTTGCAGACGGACCTGACGAAGTACATAGAAATCAAATAGCAAAGCTTGAATTAAGAAAATATAATTAAAAGATATGTCTTTAGACAACCTAGTAGATGTTAGACAAAACCATAAATTTGAAATTAAGGAATTACAAAAATGGTTTGATAATAATATAGATACTTACGGCAAAATTAAAATGATAAAGCAATTTGTAGGAGGGCAATCAAATCCTACATACGTGCTTTTCTTTTACAATGAAAAGAAAATTATTTTAAGAAAACAACCTCCAGGAGAATTACTTCCGTCCGCTCATGATGTAGCTAGAGAATATAAAATACAAAAAGCTCTAGAAAGTTCTACTATACCATGCCCTAGAATGATTAAGTTTTGCGATAATAAAAATATTATAGGCACTGATTTTTATTTAATGGAATTAGTCGAAGGAAAAGTCTATGAAAACATCTTAGACATAAAATCAATCGAATCAAGAAAACCTATATATCTAAATTTAGTAAAAATGCTTGCTAAACTACACAAGGTTAATTTTACTTTAATAGGAATGGAGAAATTTGGAAAAATCGGAAATTATGTCGAAAGACAAATTAACAGATGGGAAAAACAGTGGTTTTTATCAAAAACTAGAAGTTTGCCTATCATGACCACTATAATAAATTGGTTAAAGCAAAATATTCCAGAGAAAGATGAAACCTCTTTAGTTCACGGAGATTATAGAATAGGTAATGTTATTTATAAGCAGGGTAGTGAAAAAATTGTAGCACTTTTAGATTGGGAACTATCAACACTTGGTAATCCATACTCAGATCTAGGTTATCTATTACATACACACTTTATACCTTTTGGCCAGAGACACGGATTAAAAAATTTAGATTTCAAAAAAGAAAACATTCCAACAGTAGAAGAAATTGTTAATGTTTACTGTAATGAAAAGGAAATTGATATAGTAGATCCTTATTTTTATGTCGTACTGTCTATGTTTCGTTCCACTGCAATTTTGGAAGGTGTATATTCGAGATATGTCAAAGGTAATGAAAGTTCACCAAATGCCAAAGAGATCGGTAAAGATGTTGAACCACTAGCTAAAGCAACTTATCAAATTATAAAAAATATGTAACTATTTTGGAGCCAGTCTTATGCTGCCGTCCAATCTGATAGTTTCACCATTGAGCATATCATTTTCATAAATGGATTGAACTAACTTGGCATATTCTTTTGGTTTACCTAATCTCCTTGGTAAGAGTGTAGTTTCAATGAGGTTTTTATAAGCCTTTTCTGGTAATCCTTTTAGCATTGGAGTTTCAAAAAGCCCAGGAGCAATTGTACAAACCCTTATGCCATATCTCGCTAATTCTCTTGAAATAGGAAGAGTCATACTAACTATGGCTCCTTTTGAAGCACTATAGGCAGATTGTCCTATCTGGCCATCAAATGCTGCAATTGATGCAGTATTTATTATAACACCCCTATGTCCATTCTCATCGGTAGAATTATGTTGCATCTTTCCTGAAGCAGCTTTTATGATGTTAAAGGTCCCGAATAAATTTACATCAATTACTTTTTTGAAAATAGCAGTTGAATGTAATTTTTCTTTTCCAATTATTTTTTCAGCTATACCTATACCAGCACAATTAACAACCAAATTAACTTCATCAAATTTTTGATAGGCTAATTCAAAACATTTGTAAACGTCTTCTTCTTTTGTAACATCAGTATTAATTAAAATATTATTTTTATCACTCTCTTCAGAAGAAAAACTGCTGTTAGTTTTAAAGGTATCCACTGTTATAACCTTTCCGCCTTTTTCTAATATCAATTCAACTGTAGCTTTTCCAAGTCCTGAGGCGCCTCCTGTGATCAAGGCAACAATCTTATTAAAATTCATATTTATTACCTATAAAATAAATTGTTCATTAAAAACTCTTTCTTCTAAATTTTGCTCATTATCAAATAATAATTTTAATGGTTTAGAAAAATCGCATTCAACCTCGACTGATCTAACATTTCTAATTTCAACCTCACCTGCTGTAGCGCTAACTGGACGATCCTTGTAGTTTAGGACTTCAAGTGTAATTTTGCTTTTTTCTGGAATCAAAGCGCCTTTCCACCTTCTAGGTCTAAAGGGACATATCGGAGTTAATGCTAAAAGAGAAGAATTTATTGGTAAGATAGGTCCATGTGCTGATAAATTATAAGCTGTGCTTCCTGCTGGAGTTGAAACAAGTATTCCGTCACATACCAATTTCTTAATCTTTATATTATCATTAATCTTTACTCTTAAATTAGCAGCAAATCTATTTTGTCTGAACAAAGAAACTTCATTAAGTGACAGTGCATTATATTCTCTATCTTTAATATCTCTTACTTTCATAGAAACAGGATTTAATCTATATATTTTTGCTTCTTTTATTCTTTTAAAAAGATTTTCTTCTGAATAGTTATTTAATAAGAAACCTACCGTTCCCCTATTCATTCCATAGATTTTTTTTTTAAGAAATATTTTATGGTTAATCAATGAGAGAATAGAGCCATCTCCACCTAAGACCACTATCACATTAGAATCATTTAATGAAAAACATTTATATTTACTTGATAAACTTCTTAATGCGGCTTGAGCTTTTTTACTAGCCTTAGCAAAGAAGTAAGGTTTTATTGCTTTCATAGTTTTTACTAGCCACCTGTAACACTCATATGTCTTTTCACGGAAGGCGCTTGTTTTCTTCGAATAACAAAATCATGTCCTTTAGGCTTCCTTGATATAGCTTCAATGATAGCATTTTTTAGTTCTTTTTTCCAGTTAATAGAACGAGATGCTTCCTTAAAGTCAGCAGAGTCATCTTGACCTAAGCACATGTATAATTTACCAGTACAGGTTAATCTAACTCTATTGCATAATTCACAAAAGTTGTGAGTTAGAGGAGTAATAAACCCAATCCTTTTACCAGTTTCTTTAACCTCATAATATCTTGATGGTCCACCTGTGTAATGATTGCTTTTTTTTAGTTCATATTTTTGCTCAATATTTTCCTTTACTTTAGAGACAGGCAAGAATTGATCTGTTCTATCGTAATCGATTTCTCCTAGAGGCATTGTCTCTATTATAGTCATATCGCAGTCATTGGCATGTGCCCATGACATAATATCAACTAATTCATTTTCGTTAGCCTTTTTTAATGCTACAGTATTAATTTTCACCTTTAATCCTACTTTTTTTGCTTCTTCGATTCCTTTAAGTACTTGTTCTAAGTTACCTCTTCTGGTTAAATTATTAAATAATTCGGCATTAAGCGTATCTATAGAGACATTTATCCTTCTTACCCCGAAGCTATACAAGTCTTTAGCAAACCTATGTAATTGAGAACCATTGGTTGTCAATGTTAATTCCTCTAAATCTCCTGTTTTTAAATAGTTACCTAAATTTTCAAAAAGAGACATAACATTTTTTCTTACCAGTGGTTCCCCTCCAGTTATTCTTATTTTCTTGGTTCCTAAGCTAATAAATGTTGAGCAAATTCTTTCTATTTCTTCCAAAGATAATAAATCTTTCTTTGGTAAAAATGTCATATTCTCTGCCATACAATATTGACATCTAAAGTCGCATCTGTCAGTGACGGATACTCTTAAATAAGTAACAGGCCTTCTATATGGATCAAGTAACATAATATATACAAATTATAATAATTATATACGTTTGTATATAATTAAATCGATCTATTTTGTTTTTTTTTTTTTTTTTCTAATATACTAGTAATATGAGTTTTTCTTTTAATAATAGGGATTGGGGTGATTTACGAGATAATGTGGTATCTGTATGTAATAAATTTGGAGAGTCTTATTGGAGAGAATTAGATAAAAATAGAAGTTATCCTATGGATTTTGTTAATACATTGACTAATGCCGGTTATTTATCTTCATTAATTCCAAAAAAATATGGAGGAACAGAACTTCCAATAAGAGCCGCATCAATTATTCTTGAAGAAATTCACAGAACAGGTGGTAATGGTGCAGCATGTCATGCTCAAATGTATACAATGGGTTCATTACTAAAACATGGAAATATTTCACTAAAAGAAAAATACCTTCCTGAAATTGCAAGCGGAAAAATTAGATTACAAGCTTTTGGTGTTACAGAGCCTACATCAGGGTCAGATACACTTTCAATCAAAACCTCAGCAAAAAAAAATGGTGAGAATTATATAATTAATGGTCAAAAAGTTTGGACGAGTAGGGCTGAATATTCAGATTTAATAATGTTATTAGCAAAAACATCTAATAATTTAGATAACAAAAAACAAAACCTTTCTCTTTTTCTTATAGATATGAGACCATACCTCAATAAACAAATAACAATAAAACCAATTAGAACAATGATAAATCACTCAACTACAGAGGTTTTCTTTGATAATCTCAAAATAAGTAAAAATTGTCTTATTGGGGATGAAGGAAAAGGGTTTAATTACATTCTTGATGGAATGAATGCAGAAAGAATACTAATTGCTTCGGAATGTATTGGAGATGCAAAGTACTTTATAGAAAAATCAGTTAAGTATTCGTCTGAAAGAAAAGTATTTAATAAATTACTAGGTAGCAACCAAGCAATACAATTTCCATTAGCAGAGTCTTATGCAAAACTTAGAGCAGCCGAATTAATGGTTATTGAAGCTTGTAGATTATATGATGCAGATAAAAAATGTGGAGAGGAAGCTAATATAGCCAAATTACTTTCGGCAGAGGCCTCTTGGCACGCCGCAGAAAGCGCAATGCAAACCTTCGGAGGTTTCTCCTTTTCTGAAGAATATAATATTGAAAGAAAATTTAGAGAAACTAGACTTTACCAAATTGCTCCTGTATCTACTAATATGATTTTAGCTTTTTTATCCCACAAAATATTAGGTATGCCAAGGTCATATTAATGAGAGATATTAGCATTTTAAAAGGAAAACTAGTTGTATCTATCGAGCAAGCTGTAGCAGCTCCTTACTGTTCTTCAAAATTAGCGGAGGTAGGCGCAAGAGTAATAAAAGTAGAAAGAAAAGAAGGAGATTTTGCTAGATATTATGATACTTTTGTTAAGGGTCAGAGTACTTATTTTGTATGGTTAAATAGAGGTAAAGAGAGTTTAATAGCAGATTTAAAAAAAAATGAGGACATTATCCTGATAAAGAGTATCGTTAAAAATGCGGATATATTTATACAAAATTTATTACCAGGAACGTTAAAAAAGTTTGGGTTAGATAGCTCTTCCCTGACTAAATTAAATAAAAAATTAATTACTTGCGATATATCAGGTTTTGGAGAAAAAGGTCCTTATTCTTCTCTTAAAGCCTATGATTTATTAGTGCAGGCTGAAACAGGGTTATGTAGTTTAACTGGTTCAGAAGAGAGTCCAGGTAGAGTTGGTATATCTGTATGTGACATTGCATGCGGCATGAATGCTTATTCTCTAATTTTGGAAGCAATTCTGGAAAGAGAAATCACAGGGTTAGGAAAAAATATTAAAGTTTCTCTATTTGAGAGCCTCAGTGAATGGATGAATGTTCCTTATCTACAGTATATATATACAAAAAAACCTCCAAAAAGAGTGGGTTTGTCTCATCCATCTATAGTACCATATGGATGTTTTAATTCAAAAGATAATAAAAAAATACTGTTTTCAATACAAAATGAAAGGGAGTGGGAGGCACTATCTGATGAAATTTTAATGCTTAATGATAAATTAAAAAAGAAATTTAAGTCTCCTTCCTTAAGGTTAAAATATAAAAATGAAATAAATGACATAATACAAAAAGCCTTTGATCAAAAATTATGTAAAGACATACTTAAAAAATTTAAAAAAATTAAAATAGCTTTTGGAATGCTAAATACCATTGAACAATTCTCTAAGCATCCCCATCTAAAAAAAGCTGTATGCAGAACAGAAAGAGGAAACATATCATTTATTCCTCCAGCGGGATCTAGTAAAAAAAAATATTCAAAGATTCCAAGTTTAGGAGAACATTCTGAAATAATAAAAAGGGAATTTTCTAAAGATGAAAAATAATGAGAAATTCCTAAAAAAAATAACTTCTCTTAAAGAAACAATTTCTTATGAGAAAGCTTTATACTTGAATGCATTATATAAAAAAAGTCCATATCCATTAAGTAAGAATTTCTTGCCTACTGGATGGCATTGGATTTATTTTAATGAAAATTATAAACTAAAAGATATATCTACAGATGGACATCTCAAAAGAGGAAAGATACTGCCAGCATTTAAAGGATATAAAAGAATGTATGCAGGAGGTAAATTAGATTTTAAAAAAAAAATTAGGTTTGGGGAGATCCTTGAAAAAATAAGTTTTGTTGATTCTATAAAAAAAAAGATTAAAAAAGATAAACAAACACTTTATTTTGTTAGACAAAAAATATTTTTCAAAATGAGCATAGTATTTTCTTAGAAGAAGATCAAAACCTAGTCTTTATGAAAAAAAATTATAAATCGAATACAAACCACTTTCTATGTAAAAGTAACCTTAAAAAAATAATTTTTTATAAAAGATTTAATTTAAACAATATAGTTCTATTTAGATATTCTGCTTTAACTTACAATTCTCACAGAATTCACTATGATGTTGATTACGCGAAAAAACAAGAAGGATACAAAGACATTTTAGTTCATGGACCTCTCTTAGCAATGCTTGTATTAAACTCTTTAAGAGAAAATAAATTAAATGTAAAAATGTTCTCCTTCAAAATTGTTGCTCCAATATTTGTTAATCAAGATTTTTCCTTAAAAGTATATTCAACTAAGGAAAAAAATAAATTTAAGGGATTTTTGATAAAAAATAGACAAAGCAAGGTTTTGTTTTACTGTGAATTCCTTTCTGCTAGTTAATTACTGATAAGGATTTATATGAATTTATGATAGTGCTTTGTAAAGAAGCTGCAGTTGGCAGATAAGTATCGCAAAAAAATGAGGCAGTCTGTATCTTTTCTTTTAGAAAGTTATTGTCATTTTCCTCTAATAGTGATGATGCTATAATTGCGGACCTTAACATTATCCAGCCACCTAGTGTCCAGCCAAACATGTTGAGAAAGGGTGTAGCTCCAGAAGCAGCTTTTTCTGGATCTGCTGAGTATGTTTCTCTTAGCCAATCGCAACTTTCTTTAAGCTTATTTTTAGTAAACTCTAACTTTTTAGACATTTCCAAAAGACTTTTTTTATTTTGAGCAGTACCTTCTTTAATTGTCTCTTCCATTAATACAATTACCCTATCAAAAGTTTTTCCATTCTCCTGAAATATTTTTCTTCTTAATAGATCTAATGCTTGTATGCCATTTGTGCCCTCATAAATGGGCAAAATTCTAGAATCTCTAAAATATTGAGCAGCGCCCGTATCTTCAATAAAACCCATTCCACCATGAACTTGAATTCCTATAGAAGTTAGACTTACAGACTGATCCGTACACCAAGATTTTATTACAGGTGTAAGTAGGTTTAGCATCATCAGATTATTCTTTCCTTCTAACGTGTTAGGAAATTTTTTATGATAGTCTATCATTTCTCCTGTAATAATTGCTAAAGCCCTCATTGCTTCAATTTGTGATTTCATTTCCAAAAGCATTCTTTTAACATCTGGATGTTTAATAATATCTACTGTTTCTTTTTTTTCACTAGATAAAGATGAGCCTTGCTTTCTATTTTTTGAAAAGTGTAAGGCTTTCTGATATGCTCTTTCTGCTATTGCTATTCTTGAACACCTACATTAAGTCTGGCGTTGTTCATCATTGTAAACATAGCTTTCAAACCTTGATGAGCTTCACCTATAATTTCTGCTTCCGCTCCATAATCTTCACCAAAAGATAAAACACAAGTAGGAGAGGCGTTATGTCCAAGTTTATGTTCTACAGAAACTACCTTAATATCATTATTCTTTTTCCTTCCTTCAATATCAATTAATACTTTTGGTACCAAAAAAAGTGAAATACCTTTTACTCCTTCAGGAGCATCAGGAAGCCTAGCCAATACTAGATGTATTATATTATCTGACATATCTTGGTCGCCATGCGTAATGTAAATCTTCGTTCCTTTGATAAAATATTTATTATCTTTTTTTTCTGCTTTTGTTTTCAATAAAGAAAGATCTGAACCTGCATGAGGTTCAGTAAGATTCATTGTTCCACTCCATTCTCCAGAGATAAGTTTTGGCAAATATTTTTTCTTTTGATTTGGACTGCCATGCTCTTCTAACAACTCTACTGCTCCTTGTGTCAATAAATTATTTACAGCAAAACTCATATTAGTTGACTCCCAAATTTCATTGATAGCTACTACTGAAGACCATGGTAAGTCTTGGCCTCCATAATTTTTCTCTCCTATTACAGAAAACCATCCACTTTTTACGAAGTCTTGATAGGTTTCTATAAAATAAGTAGGCATTCTTACGACACCATTTTCAAATTCGAAACCCTCTAAATCACCTTTTTGATTTATGGGGTCCAGCTTTTCAGAAGCAAATTTGCTAGCTTCTTGTAAAATCATTCTTATGCTTTCTGAGGAAATATCCTTATTATTAATTTTTTCAGCGTAATCATCTAACTTTGCAAGATTTGTTAATGCAAATAGCATATCTTCTATTGGTGCTTGATAACTTTCCATTTTTTACTCCTATTTAAATACTTTACCTGGGTTCATAATTTTTTTTGGATCTATTAAATATTTAATATTTCTTTTTAATCTTAATTCTTCTTTTTTACTGTATTTTTTTAATTCGTTCATTTTAATTTTTCCTATTCCATGCTCAGCAGAAAAGCTACCCCCCAATTTTTGCACTAAATCAAAAACTAAGCCATTGATGGTATTATATATTCTTTTAAATTCAGTTTCCTTCAATTTTTTTGGTTTGCCGATATTATAATGGAGGTTTCCATCTGCTAAATGACCAAATGCTAAAATATATTTTCTATTTATAATTTTGGATATTGCCATTTCCGCTTTCTTTAGAAAAGTAGGTATTTTAGATATCGGTAGTGAAATATCATGTTTTATCGAAGGACCGTCAATTTTTTGTGCTTCACTTATCAATTCTCTTGTACTCCAAATATCATTTTTTTGTTTTAAACTAGATGGTAGTAGAAAATCCAAAATAATATCTTTTTTAAGTGCAATTTTCAATATTGAACGAAGTTTACTCTTTAATTTTTCCTTTTTTATGGAAGTTAGTTCTATGATTACATAAAAAGGGTAAGAATTTTTAAAAGGTATATTTACTTTTTTGAAATGCTTTTCAATAAGTTTTAAACCACGTTTGGTATTAAGTTCATATGTCGACAAGTTCTCTTGCTGTTCAGCATTTACAATGGATAAAAGTTTTAGCGCTAAATTAATATTCTTTAAGGCCACAATTGAAAAAGCCCTATCATTAATTTTAGGAAATAATTTTATTGTTGCCGCTGTTACTATTCCTAGCGTACCCTCTGCACCTATAAATAAATGTTTGAGATCGTATGCTCTATTATCTTTTTTTAATACTTTAAGGTTGCTAATTATATCTCCATTAGGAAGTACAACCTCTATCCCAGCAACTAAATCTCTAGTCATTCCATATTTTAAAACTGCTAATCCTCCGGCATTAGTTGAGATATTGCCTCCTATAGTACAATTTCCTTCTGATGCAAGTTTTAGAGGAAAATAGCAATTTTTTTTTTCTGAGGCTTTTTTTATTTTTGACAATACACATCCTGCTTGAACAGTCATTAAATAATAGCTAGCTTCAATAGATAAAATTTTGTTCATTCTTTCTAAAGAAAGAACTAACTCGTCCCCCTTTTTGCTCGGAACTGTTCCTCCAGCTAGCCCGGTTCTTCCCCCTTGAGGAACTAAAGGTAAATTATATTTATTGCAAATTTTTACTATGGTTGATACTTCCTTGGTTGTCCTAGGTCTTAGTAACAAATTAGTTTTTCCTTTGAATCTACCCCTAGGTTCTACAAGATACTTATCAAAATCTTTCTTATTATCTGACCAAATATCTTTGTCTAACTTACTTTTAAGTAAATTTATTAATTTCATCATATTTTCTCTTTAAAAGAAGCCTTTAAAAGTCTTTCATTTATTGCCATTCCCAATCCAATAGCAGGAATCTTTTGAACAGCAATTGATTTTGATTTTCTTTTGTCTAATATTCTTAGCATTTTATATAAATTTTTAGCTGTCTCAATAAGACATTTTTTTTTACTTAGTGATAATGAAGGACCATTAAAGTTTTCAGGTAACTCTCCAAAGGCTAGGAAGGCTTCGTCCTTTTTTGGTTTTTCTACATTTATTCGCACTGGTGTACTAGGCTGATAATGATATTTTTCTAACCCAGGAGAATTAAGATTTTTATCATTTATATTTTTTTTTGTAGTACATATAACTTTATTAATTTCTTCATTTTCAATTCCTCCTGTTCTTAGAATAATAGACTTTGAGGTTGATAAGTCTACAACGGTTGATTCTAAACCTATTTCAGATACTCCTCCATTTAAAATAACTGAAATTCTACCTTTTAGTTCATCTTTTACATCTTTTGCCGAAGTGGGTGTGATTTTCCCAAAGCGATTTGCACTAGGTGCGGCTAGTGGAAAGTCTAACAAGCAAAGTATTTTTTTAAATATTATGTTCGAAGGTACTCTTACGGCAACTGTATTCATTTCTGAACAAGCTATCTTACTAATGGATTTATCTCTAATTTTGCCTACTAAGGTAAGTGGTCCAGGCCAAAACTTATTAGCTAATTTTATTGCTCTGTTATCAATTTCTATCGCATTGAGAGCACTATCTTTATTTTTAAAATGAATTATTAGAGGATTTGTTAAGGGCCTACTCTTTACCTCATAGATGCACTTGACTGCATAATCATTATAAGCATTAGCTGCCAATCCGTACACAGTTTCAGTTGGTAAAGCAACTAAACCATTTGATTTTAATATATTAACTACTTTAGATATATTAGACGGGTTATTACTCAAAATTTCAGTGCTTAAATTCATAATTTTTTTTAAATTACATCGAAGTTATTTGTTATTTTTAGATTAATACAGTAATATAAAGGTTTTTATTAAATTATCAAATACTGGAGTGTTTTATGAAGTTAGTAAGGTTCGGAAAATCAGGAAGAGAAAAGCCAGGTATTATTGATAGTGATGGACAAATACGCGACCTGTCTACTAAACTAAAAGATATTGATGGTAAGACTATAAATCCTAACTCTTTGAAACTAATTCAAAGAGTAAATTTAAAAAAGTTAAATATTGTTAAAGGCAAGCCAAGATTAGGTGTACCTATTTCGAATATTGGAAAAATTGTTTGTATAGGTTTGAACTATGTGGACCATGCAAAGGAGGTTGGGTCTCCTATTCCAAAGGAACCTATAATGTTCTTAAAACCCACTTCCTCACTTACAGGACCATTTGATGACGTGATGCTACCAAAAGGATTGTTATTAAAAAAAGGCAAAGGCTCATCAAAAGTAATTGAAAGCAAGCGATCTGACTGGGAAGTCGAATTAGGAATAGTAATTGGTGACAAAGCAAGATCAGTATCTGAGACTAAAGCAATGCAAGTAATTGCGGGATATACAATTATTAATGATGTCTCTGAAAGAGCATATCAACTAGATGCAGCTGCTGGTCAATGGACTAGAGGTAAAGGATGCGATACTTTTTGTCCAATAGGTCCTTGGCTGGTGACGAAAGACGAAGTTACAAGACCTCAAAATCTTTCAATCTGGCTTGAACTTAATGGAAAGAAAATGCAAAATGGTAATACTAAGACTATGGTATTTACAGTAAAGCAACTAGTATCTTATGTTAGTCATTTTATGACTTTGTATCCTGGCGATGTAATAGCTACAGGAACTCCACCTGGAGTAGGCATGGGCATGAAGCCTCCTCGCTACTTAAAGAAAGGAGATGTAATGAAATTAGGTATAGATGGACTTGGTGAACAGATACAAACTGTGGTAAACTGGAAAAAGTAAATTAATAAATTAATCTGCTAACTTACTATTATTTTGATGGAAAAAATTTTTATTCATTGCAACCTACCAATGTCAGTAAAAAAAAAGCTTAAAAAAAAATTTAGAATTAAGGTCCATAATGCTGACAAAGAAATATTATCTCCGGAGATTTTTTTAAAATGTGCAAGTGGTTTTAATGGAATAATCTCTCAAGGAAACATAATTAACAGGGAATTTATTGAAAAAAATAAATCTAGTCTAAAGGTTATATCTAATGTAGGTGTAGGATATGATAACGTTGATTTAAAAACTGCGAGCAAATATGGCATAGCTGTTTTTAATACTCCAGGGATTTTAAATAATACCGTAGCAGATATGACTTTAGGTCTACTCTTGGCATTAACAAGAAAGATATGTGAGGGAAATAATTATGTTAAGGATAAAAAATGGTTAGGAAATTCCTGGCCACTTTTTTGGGGTTGTGACCTTAATGGAGAATCTTTAGGTATAGTAGGCATGGGAAGTATTGGAAAGGAGATTGCAAAAAGAGCCAACTCTTTTGGTCTAAAAATTTTTTACAATAATAGAAAAAAACTTAATAAGGAAATCGAAGAAGAATTTAATGCAAATTATTTAAGCTTAAACAAACTGGTAGAAAAATGTAAATTCATAATTCTTTTACTTCCTTTAAATAATGAAAGTAAACATCTTTTCAATAAAAGTATTTTTAAAAGAATGAGAAAAGATGCTTATATAGTAAATATTGCTAGAGGAAAAATAATAAAAGAAATTGATTTAGTTAACGCTTTAATAGATAATGATATTGCGGGAGCAGCATTAGATGTTTTTGAGTTTGAGCCAAAAGTTAACAAAAAACTTTTTAAGCTTAAAAATGTAGTTTTAATGCCACATGCCGGAAGTGCTACTTTAAATACAAGAAATAAAATGATAAATATGGCGTGTGAAAATATTTCAGACTACTTGTTACTTAAAAAAAGCAATAATATAGTCAATAAAGAAGTTTTAAATGTATAATTTCAATTTCGCAGATAAAGTTGTTTTGATAACAGGCGGAACCTCAGGTATAGGTTTAGCAACCGCAAAAATTTTCAGCGAATTGAGTGCCAAAGTCATAGTAACTTGTAAAACAAAAAATAGTTTTGAGAGATTTAAAATAGAATATAAAAAAAATTTATCTGATAGTTTTATTTTGGAAAGATTAGATCTTACTAATGATATATCCATTCAAGAATTAATAAAAAAAATTGATAATCTTGATATTTTAGTTAACAATGCAAGCCTTTTGAAAGGTGGTATAGAATATAGGATAGAAAATTTTGCAGATGTTGTTAATGTTAATTTGATGGGTTTAATGAGAATATGTCATGCTATGTTACCCAAGTTAGCGATTGCAAAGGGAAATATTGTAAATGTATCTTCTATAAATACTAAAATAGCATTGGCTAACTCACCCTCATATTCAGCCACAAAAGGAGGAATTGATACATTGACTAAATCTATGGCAGCATGTTGGTCTCAACATGATGTAAGAGTAAATGCTGTTGCACCAGGTTGGATAGAAGGAAGGACAATGAACTTGTTGAAAAAGGACATTAAGGAATTTAAAAGCTATAAAAATAGGATACCATTAAGGCGTATTGGAAAACCAGAGGATGTAGCTAATACAATAGTTTTTCTAGCATCAGAAAAAGCTTCATATATATCGGGGGGTACTATTTTTGTAGACGGCGGATTTTCTATAAATTAAGATTGAATTATGAATTACGATAAATATTTTAAGAATATAATTAATGGGATTAAAGACGAGGGTAGATACAGAGTATTTATTGATATTCTTAGGAACGTACAAAATTTTCCAAAGGCAACGCGTTACCAAGAAAATAAGATAGTTTCTGATGACGTTACTGTATGGTGTAGTAATGACTATCTAGGTATGGGCCAAAATAAAAAAGTAATAAAAGAGATGAAGGATGCATTAGATAAGTGTGGAGCTGGATCCGGAGGTACCAGAAATATATCTGGAACTACCCACTATCATGTACTTTTAGAAAAAGAATTAGCTGATCTTCATAACAAAGAGTCAGCATTACTATTTACCTCTGGATACATTTCAAATGAAGCCTCTCTTTCAACATTAGCGTCAACGCTTAATAATTGTATTGTTTTTTCTGATGAACTTAATCATTCCTCTATGATACAAGGAATAAGATCAAGTGGCGCCTCAAAAATTATCTTTAGGCATAATGACACAGATGACTTAAGAAAAAAAATTAGTGAAGTAGATAAAAATACGCCAAAAATAATTGCATTTGAGTCGATATATTCAATGGATGGAGATATAGCTCCCATTGAAGAGATTTGTCATATTGCTAAGGATTATAATGCTCTAACTTATTTAGATGAGGTTCATGCAGTAGGAATGTATGGAAAAAAAGGCGGCGGAATATCAGAAGAGTTCGGATTAAGTCACAAAATAGATGTAATAGAAGGAACATTGGCAAAGGCATATGGAGTAATGGGAGGTTATATAACAGGAAATAAATATCTTGTTGATACCATAAGGTCTTTTGCGTCTGGTTTTATATTTACAACTTCTATACCACCTGCAGTTGCAGCAGGAGCTAGCATTTCTGTAAATCATCTAAAACATAGTCAAGAAGAGAGAATAAGACACAAACAAGCAGTAAGCTATTTAAAGCACCAACTTAGAAAAACTAGAATACCTTTTATAGAAAATGATAGTCATATTGTTCCTATTAAAATTGGAAATCCTGAACTTTGCAAAAGAGCATCAGATCTATTGCTTAAAGAATATAAAATATATGTACAACCAATAAACTATCCTACAGTTCCAAGAGGAACAGAAAGGTTAAGAGTAACTCCCACACCTATGCATACAAATGAAATGATAAATTATTTTGTTGAAGCTATTGAAAATGTGTGGAAAGTTTTAAAATTATCCAAACTGGCAGCGTAATGATTAGAAATATATTAACAATATTAATTATTTTAAGTTTATTTAATATTCCTGATTCTTATGCAGACTCTATTGATGCTAAAATTAACGCGCTACTGTCTCCAATATCAGATAATGTTGCTAGTCTAGTATTTTATGCTCCAGATATCAGTGGCGTAAATATTCCTATTATATTATTATGGTTAATAATAGCATCGTTGTTTTGTACTTTATATTTTGGTTTTATAAATTTTAGATGCTTTGGCTTAGCATTGAGCTTCTTATCTTCAAAAAAAGTAGAAAAAAATGCGCCTGGTGAGGTAACTCACAAGCAGGCTTTATGGACAGCTACTGCTGCTACTGTAGGTCTAGGTAATATAGCTGGAGTTGCTATTGCTGTTAGCTTAGGAGGTCCAGGAGCAACTTTTTGGATGATTTTAGCAGGTATCTTAGGTATGTCTTTAAAGTTCTGTGAATGTACTTTGGGAGTAAAGTATAGAATAATTAATGAAGATGGTTCAGTTTCAGGAGGACCAATGTACTATTTATCAACAGGTTTAAAAGAAAAAGGCTTTAAAAGTTTGGGAAAATTTTTAGCAATAATGTTTTCAATTTGTTGTATTGGGGGAGCATTAGGAGGCGGTAATATGTTTCAAGCTAATCAATCTTTCCAGCAATTCTTAAACATAACTGGTGGAGAAAATTCTTTTTTTGCTGAAAGAGCTTGGTTGTACGGATTGATATTAGCTTTTTTACTGGCAACTGTGATTATAGGAGGTATAAAAAGCATTGCTAAGGTTACTGAAAAATTGGTACCTTTTATGGCTGTAATATATATTTTTTGTGCTTTGATAATAATTATACTAAACTATAATTTAATAGGTGAAGCCTTTAGATTAATATTTTACGGTGCATTTACTGGAGAAGGCATAACTGGTGGCTTAGTTGGAGTACTTATACAGGGTTTTAAGAGAGCAGCTTTTTCTAATGAAGCAGGATTAGGATCTGCTCCAATTGCTCATTCTGCAGTAAAAACCAATTATCCAGTCACAGAAGGTTTTGTGGCTTTACTCGAACCATTTATTGATACTGTGATTATTTGTACTATGACTGCTTTAGTAATAATTATTACAGGAATGCATATGGAGCCTAAGGGAATAAGTGGAATCGAGCTTACCTCAAAAGCATTTGCAAAAGATATAAGCTGGTTTCCATATATTCTAGCAATTGCAGCTATACTTTTTGCATTTTCTACTATGATATCTTGGTCTTACTACGGATTGAAATCTTGGACTTTTATATTTGGAAAAAGTANATTTAATGAAAATATNTTTAAAATTATTTTTTGTTTCTTTGTTATTATTGGTTCAAGTCTTAGCCTTGGNCCTGTAATTAATCTNTCTGATTCTATGATATTNNTGATGTCATTATTTAATATTATTGGAGTTTATATCTTAATATCTAAAGTTAAAGAGGAGCTGAAGGCTTATCGTAGACTAAAATCTAGTGAAAATTAATTGATATTTGTACAAAGATAAATATTTGTATATATATAAATAAACATGAAAAATTATAATAATCTTAAAGAAAAAATTGCAATCACGTCAGATCATGCAGGATTCAATTTAAAACAAAGAATTAAAAATCAACTTATCGAGTCTGGTTATGGAGTTTTAGATTTAGGTACAGATAGTGACCAATCTGTAGACTATCCAGATTATGGAAAAGCAATAGCAGGTAAGATTATAAATGGAGAAGTAAAGAAAGGCATTGCATTGTGTGGTACGGGAATAGGTATATCAATATCTGCAAATAGATACAAAGGAGTAAGAGCTGCACTCTGTCATGATGAAATATCTGCTATTAAAGCTAGGAAGCATAATGATGCCAATATTATTGCATTAGGAGCCAGACATATAAATTACGATAATGCTAAACAATGCGTTGAAGCTTTCTTAAATACAGATTTTGAAGGGGAAAGGCATAAGAAGAGAGTTATTAAAATTGATGATAGAAATAGTTCTCCTATTAAAGACCTTCAGTTAGAAGAAGCATTAGAAAATGAATTAAAAAGACAGCAGTATACAGTCGAACTTATTGCATCAGAGAACTTTACCTCTGAAAGCATAATGAAATANCAAGGNTCAATTCTTACTAATAAATACGCAGAAGGNTANCCTGGAAANAGATATTATGGNGGCTGTGAATATGTTGATGTAGTTGANAATTTAGCAATAGAGAGATTAAAAAAATTATATTCCTGTAATTGGGCAAATGTACAACCAAATTCCGGTTCACAAGCTAATCAAGCAGTCTTTCTAGCTCTTCTTTCTCCAGGAGACAAAATTTTAGGTATGTCTTTGTCTGCTGGAGGACATCTAACTCATGGTGCAAAACCAAACCAGTCAGGTAAATATTTTAAATCTATTCAATATGGTGTCAAAAAAGAGAATGGGCTCATAGATTATGATCAGGTATTGAAACTTGCTAAAGAAGAAAAGCCTAAACTCATTATTGCAGGAGCATCTGCTTATTCAGCTAAAATAAATTTTTCAAAATTTAGAGACATAGCTAATCAAGTTAAAGCTTACTTTTTAGTAGATATGGCTCACTATTCTGGGTTAATTGCCAGTGGATGTTATCCCAATCCGATACCTTATGCAGATGTATGTACTTCTACCACACACAAAACTTTAAGAGGTCCAAGAGGCGGAATAATAGTTAGCAATAACATAGAAATAGGAAAAATGATCGATAAAGCTGTTTTTCCAGGACTTCAGGGAGGACCACTTATGCATGTAATAGCAGCAAAAGCAGCTGCTTTTAAGGAAGCTTTATCTGACGATTTCAAATTTTACAGCAAGCAAACTCTAAAAAACTCTAAAACCTTGTGTAATACTTTATTAGAAAAGGGTATCAATATAGTTTCAGGAGGAACAGATTGTCATATGATTCTAGTTGATCTTACTAATCAAAAAATAACAGGTAAGGATGCAGAAGAGAGCTTAGACAGAGCTGGTATAACATGTAATAAGAATTCAATTCCTTTTGACAGTAAATCTCCATTTATCACGTCCGGGATTAGGATAGGGACTGCGGCGGGAACAACTAGAGGCTTCAAAGAGGAAGAATTTATATATATTGGTGAATTAATTATAGAAATAATTAATGTATTACAGAGCAATGATTTAGAGGCTATTAAAATTAAAGAGCAAGAGGTTAGAAAAAAAGTCAAATTACTCTGCTGCAAATACCCTATTTATTAGCTGAGATTAAAATGAAATGTCCTTTTTGTAATAACACAGATACACAAGTTAAAGACTCAAGGCCTACTGAAGACGACTCTGCGATTAGAAGAAGAAGACTTTGCCCTAGCTGTGGTTCAAGATTCACATCTTTTGAGAGAGTTCAACTTAGAGATTTAACAGTTATAAAAAAAGACGGTAAAAGGACTCCCTTTAATAGAGATAAATTAGCTAATTCAATACTAATTGCTTTAAGAAAAAGAAAAGTAGATACTGAAAGAGTTGAAAAACTTATAAGTGGTTTGGTTAGAAGGCTAGAAAGTTCTGGTGAAGTAGATATACCATCTCATATGATAGGAAAATTNGTTATGGAATCATTGTCTGAAATAGATCAGGTTGCATATGTAAGGTTTGCATCCGTTTACAGAAACTTTCGTGAAGTTCAGGATTTTGAAAATTTTTTAGGTGAACTAAAGGATCATCAGAAATAACAAATATGAATAACTCTTGGTTACAAGTTGCATATTACCAAGCTAATATCGCTAAAGGAACAACAGGTAAAAATCCCTCAGTAGGTTGTGTAGTAATAAAAAATAATAACATTGTAGGTGTAGGGAGAACATCTATAGAAGGGAGACCTCATGCTGAAGAAAATGCCTTGAATATGGCAGGAAAAAAAGCTAGAGGTTCAACACTTTATGTAACCTTAGAACCTTGTAATGTTCCAGAAAATAAAAACTCCTGTACGGAACAGATAATTAAGTCAGGAGTCAGTAAAGTAGTAATTGGTATGCTTGATCCTAATAAAAAAACATTCAAACGCGGATTTAAATTACTCAAAAAACACGGAATAATAGTTGAATTAGCTCAACTTAGTTTAGAACATTTTCTTCTTCATTTAGGTCATTATAGTTATCATAAGATAAAAAGGCCAATGTTTACATTGAAACTAGCTACTTCAGCTGATAATAAAATAACCTATAGTAATGGGGACAGTAAATGGATAACCTCAGCTTTGGCTAGAGAACACGTGCATCAGTTGAGAAGTTTTCACAGTGCTATTTTAGTTGGAGCAAATACGTTGAGAAAAGATAATCCAACTCTAAACTCTCGAATACGAGGATTCAAAACTACAAGCACCAGAATTATCTTAGACACAAAATTAAGTATAAGGGAAGATTGTAACCTGGTTACAAGTGCTAGCGAACACCCTCTTATAATATTTACTGATAATAGAGTCTTGAAAGAAAAAAGATTTAAAAAAAAACCAAATATTTCTATTTTATCAGTTAGTAAAAATAAAAATAATTTTTTAAATTTAAAAGAAATTATTCTAAANATNCATAAACTAGGTCATCAAGAAGTATTAGTAGAAGGAGGATCAATAGTTGCTTCTTCATTTTTAAACCTTGATACAATAGATAAAATATACATATATAAATCTAGTTCTTTTATAGGTAATAAAGGATTAGACGGATTAGGAGAGTTAAAATTAAATAATAACTTTTTTCTGTACAATCAGGTTAATTTAGAAGATAACAGGATTGAAATTTGGTTAAATAAAAAAGTCATAGATATGTATAATAAAATAAAATGTTTACAGGTATCACTACAAATTTAGGAAAAATAGTTAAAATTACTAACGCTAAGAACCCAGAGTTTTTTATCCAAAGTGATATGCAACTTAGGGATGTAGAAATAGGCAGCTCAATTATGTGTTCAGGAATTTGTTTAACTGTAATTAAGAAAAAAAATGATATCTTCGCGGTCAATATATCCGAAGAAACTATTAATGTTACTAATGCAATTAATTGGGACGTAGGTAGTTATATAAACCTTGAAAAGTCTCTTAGAATAGGTGATGAGATTGGGGGACACCTAGTAACAGGACATGTTGATGGAACTGTAAAACTAAAAAGACTTACCAGATTAGATAAATCTTTCCTGCTCCACTTTAACATGCCTAAATCTTTAAAAAAGTTTATATGTAGAAAAGGTTCTATAACTATAGATGGAGTATCGCTGACTATTAATGAAGTAAAGAAAAGTTTTTTTAGTATTAATCTTATTCCTCACACTATTAAAAATACTACGATAGGAAAGATTAAATTAGGTANAANAGTAAATATAGAAATTGATATTTTAGCAAGATATATAGACCGTAATATTAATAGTCATAAGTAATAAGTATTCTAGAACTAATTAATTTTAATTAATNATACTATTAACTAAACATCTTCTATTTTTTATAAATAAGTTGTAAATTAAAAAAGATTAGAAAAAAGACTTTATAGAGAACTAAATTGATTTTGAAAAGTATTGAAAAAATTGTTGAAGATGCTAGAAATGGAAAAATTTTTGTTTTAGTAGACGATGAAAGTAGAGAAAATGAGGGAGATCTAATTTTTCCTGCTCAGTTAGTTACTCCAAATATTATAAATTTCATGGCAAAGTATGGAAGAGGACTAATTTGTTTAGCCTTAACCAAAGAAAGAGCAGATACTCTTGCCTTAAAGCCTATGGACAGAAGAAACCCTAGCAAGTTAGATACAGCATTTACTGTTTCTATTGAAGCTAAAGACGGTATAACCACTGGTATATCTGCTGCTGATAGGGCAAAAACAGTTCAAGTTGCNATAGATGAGAATAAAGGAAAAAATGATATAAGTACTCCAGGACATATTTTTCCTCTAGTTGCAAAAGCGGGAGGAGTACTAACAAGAGCAGGACATACAGAGGCGGCTGTTGATATTTCTAGACTAGCTGGTTTGAATCCTTCCGCAGTAATTTGTGAAATTATGAATGATGATGGAAGTATGGCTAGGTTACCAGATTTAATAAACTTTTGTGAAAAACATAAAATTAATGTTGCTTCCATNGAAGATCTAATTAGATGGAGAGTTAGGCATGATCCTATTGTAAAGAGAAAGTATAAGACCAAATTAATTACCGAAACAGCCGGAATTTTTGATTTTTATTGTTACATGAATATGATTGATGGAACAGAACATTTTGCNTTAGTTAAGGGTAGTATTAGAGAAGATGAGCANACTCTAGTAAGAGTACAAAAACTAGATTACATTTCAGAACTTTTTAGGGGTAGATTAGAAGGACAAGAGGAAAAAAATATTAGCTTCATAGATAAGACTATTAATGAATTCAAAAATCATGAAAAAGGTGTATTAGTTATTATAAAAGATAACAGTAAAATTTATGAAAACATAAAAAAAAATAATATAGAATATCAAGAATTTAGAGAATATGGAGTTGGTGCTCAAATTTTAAGAGACTTAGGTGTAAGAAATATGATATTACTATCTAAATCCAAACGTGCAATGATCGGGTTAGAAGGGTTTGATTTAAAAGTGAGGGGACACAAAAGCATATGAACGTAGAAAGAAAAAAAAATATTCTTGTAGTTAATAGTAATTACTATCCACAAATATCTCAAAATCTTTTAGAAGATACTCGAGAAACTATACTAAAAAATGATATGATCTATGAAGAAGAAAATGTTACTGGAGTATTTGAAATACCAGCAATTATAACATTTTCAAAACACCAATTTGATGGATATATTGCCTTGGGCTGTGTTATAAGAGGAGAAACATCTCACTATGATTATGTATGCAATGAAAGTGCAAGGGCTTTAATGAATTTTTCTTTGGAGGGGTTGGCAATTGGCTATGGAATTCTTACTGTAGAAAATATTGAACAAGCTCAGAAACGATCAACCACAAATGAAAATAATTTTGGAAAAGGTAAAGTAGCTGCTCTTGCATGTATTAACCAAATAAAACTTAAAATAAAATATACTAATGCAAGCTAGAAGAAATTCTAGATTAGCAGCGGTTCAGGCNATATTTCAGTACTATTTTTTAAAACAAGATATAGAATCAGTTATGGAAGAGTTTTGTAAATATAGATTAATAGAAAAAAAAAATTATGATATTGTTTTTTTTAGACAGCTTGTTTCTGGNGTAGATGAAAAACAAGAAACCATAAAAAAATATATTACAAATAGTTTATCAGAAAAATGGATGATTGAACGTCTAGATTATACTATACAATCAATCATCAGCTTAGGTATTTATGAACTAATAAGTTGTAATTCAATACCTTTAAAGGTTGTAATTAATGAATATGTATCGATATCTAGTTTATATTTCGATGACTCAAATATTGGTTTTGTAAATGGAGTACTCGATAATTTAGGTAAAATTATAAGAAATGAAGTTTTAATCAATGAATGAAGTNNCATTAATACAAAANTATTTATCACCACTTACACNGGGNTTNAAAGAATCTTTATTTTTAGAAGANGATGCTGCTTTTTTAAAAAAAAATAATAAAATAAAAGTCTTAAGTGTTGACAACTTTATACATGGAGTTCATTGCCCAATCGATTTAAGTCCGAACTTATCTATTGCAAGGTCAATTATGGTCGCAGCAAGCGATCTGGCTGCAATGGCGGCAAGCCCATATTGTATGTTAATTTCAATATCTTTACCTAATAAAAATAATATAAAAA
>PBGQ01000030.1 GCA_002720125.1 Rickettsiales bacterium
CAACAGAATTAAAAAATAGAATTATTTTCACCCTTTTAGCTTTAATTGTTTATAGGTTGGGAACATACATTCCAATTCCAGGTATAAATCCAGGTGCTCTGGATGATATATTTAATCAAAATACAGGTGGTATACTAGGAATGTTTGATATGTTTGCGGGAGGAGCCTTAAGTCGTATGTCTATATTTGCGCTAAATATTATGCCATATATATCAGCATCTATAATTATTCAGTTGATGTCATCTGCATCACCACACTTAGCGCAACTGAAAAAAGATGGAGATAGTGGGAGGCAAAAAATAATACAATACACGAGGTACGGAACTGTAATATTGGCATCTGTGCAAGCCTTGGGAATTGCAACAGGACTTGAAAACATGACTAACTCACAAGGACCAGCAGTAGATAATCCAGGACTGTTTTTTAAGCTATCGACTATTATAACATTAACGGGCTCTACAGTTTTTTTAATGTGGTTAGGTGAGCAAATTACCGCAAGGGGAATAGGTAATGGAATATCTCTGATAATTATGGCAGGTATTGTAGCTGAACTACCGGCTGCTATGGTATCAACCTTAGAGTTAGGAAAAACTGGAGCTCTTTCAGGACTTTTGATAATATTTTTTTTAATATTAGCAGTTGTGGTAATTACTTTTATTGTTTTTGTAGAAAGAGGTCAAAGACGAATTACAGTTCAATATCCTAAACGACAAGTTGGAATGAAAAGCATGGGAGGACAATCTAGCCATTTACCTTTAAAGATTAACACTGCTGGTGTGATTCCTCCAATTTTTGCATCCTCTATTCTTCTTTTACCAGTTACTGCTTTAAGTATAAATGCTGGATCAGGTCCCGAATGGCTCATGACAACAACTTCTCTTTTAGGTAGAGGACAACCTCTATATATGCTTCTATATGTTTCAGCAATAGTATTTTTTGCATTCTTTTACACTAGTGTGGTTTTTAATGCTAATGATACTGCTGATAATTTAAAAAATAATGGAGGCTTTGTTCCTGGTATAAGACCAGGAGAAGCGACAGGTAATTATATAGAATATGTTTTGACAAGGTTAACGGTAATTGGATCAGCTTATCTTAGTTTAGTATGTTTGTTACCTGAATTATTAATTTCGAAATATTCAGTTCCTTTCTATCTTGGCGGAACAAGCCTTTTAATTGTAGTTACAGTAACTATGGACACTGTAGCTCAGGTTCATTCGCATTTAATAGCGCATCAATATGAAGGATTAATTAAGAAAGCAAAATTAAGAGGAAGACTTTAGTGAATATAATTCTTTTTGGTCCTCCTGGAAGTGGGAAGGGGACCCAGGCATCAAATATTTGCGATAATCTAATGATACCCCATTTATCTACTGGAGACATGCTAAGGGCAGCAGTTGAGTCTGGTTCTGCAGTAGGAATTAAAGCTAAAAAAATCATGGAGGATGGTGGTTTAGTATCTGATGAAATTGTATTATCTATTGTTAAGGAGAGAATAGCAAATAATGATTGTAAAAAGGGATTTGTTCTAGACGGCTTTCCAAGGACAATTAATCAAGCAAAAGAACTAGAAGTACTTTTAGGAGAAAGCCAGAAAATAGAATATGTTTTAAGGATTAAGGTTAATGAAGAGGATATTTTAAAAAGATTGATTGATAGAGGTAGATCTGATGACAAACCAGAAATAATAAAAAATAGATTTAAATCTTATAATTCCCTAACCCAACCGTTAATACCATTCTATGAAGAGAGAAAAATTCTATCTAACATAAATGGCATGCAAGAAGTTGAAAAAGTGTATGAAGATATTAAAAAAATATTAGGTATATAATGTTAGTTGACTTGATAAAAAGCTTTACTATAATAAAAGCCTTTATGTATCTAATCTACTATTGGAGAAAAAATTGGCAAGAATAGCTGGAGTTAACATCCCTAGTGGAAAAAGAATAGAAATAGCTTTAACCTACATCTTCGGTATAGGGCCAACTAGAGCTAAGAAAATCTGTACGGAGATTAATATAGACGAAAGCAAAAGAGTTAACTCTCTTACTGAAGAAGAATTAGGTAAGATTAGAGATTTAATTGAAAAAAATTTTACAGTTGAGGGAGACTTAAGAAGAGAAAATGCTATGAACTTGAAACGGCTAATTGATTTAGGTTGTTATAGAGGTTTGAGACATAGAAAAGGTTTACCTGTTAGAGGACAAAGAACGAATACTAATGCAAGAACACGAAAAGGCAAAGCTAGACCAATAGCTGGAAAGAAAAAGGCGTAAAAAAATGGCCACTGAAAATAAAAAAAAGAAAGTTAAAAAAAATATTCCTGTTGGTGTAGCTCACGTAAATGCTACATTCAATAATACTATAGTTACTATTACTGATAATAAGGGAAATACAATTGCCTGGTCATCGGCTGGAGCTGAGGGATTTAAAGGATCAAGAAAATCTACTCCTTTTGCAGCCCAATTAGCGGCAGAGAGCGCAGGAAAAAAAGCAAAAGAAAATGGGGTAAAAACATTAGAAATAGAAGTTAGGGGTCCAGGAGCTGGAAGAGAGTCTGCGTTAAGAGCGTTACAGTCAACAGGCTTCATAATTACGGCAATCAAAGATGTTACACCTATACCTCATAATGGATGCAGACCACCCAAGCGAAGAAGAGTCTAATGAATTGCATACTTAAATTTAATTAATAAAAGGATATAAAAGTGCTACAAAAAAATTGGCAAGAACTAATTAAACCATCAAGAATTGATTTTTTACCGGGAAATAATAAGTTAAAAGAAGCGACACTTGTTGTTGAACCTTTAGAAAGAGGGTTTGGACTTACCTTAGGAAACGCATTAAGGAGAGTTCTTTTGTCTTCAATCAGGGGTGCAGCCGTAACTGCTGTAAAATTTGACCAAGTTTTGCATGAATACTCTTCTATTCCTGGAGTCGCAGAAGATGTTGTCGAAATTACATTAAATGTGAAGCAATTAGCTGTAAAACTTGCTGACTCAGGATCAAAAAAATTAAATTTAACTGTAAAAGGTCCATGTGAGGTTACTGCTTCCATGATAGAGCCCCAAGCGAATGTTGAAATATTGAACCCAGAATTAGTTATTTGCAATATTAACAAAAATGTTGAATTTAAAATGACTTTGGCTGTTGAAGAAGGAAAGGGTTATGTTCCGTCTAATCTTAATAAAATTCAAGATAATCCAATTGGGCTAATTCCAGTAGATGCTATATTTAGTCCAATCAAGAATGTCGCATATAAAGTAGATAATACAAGAGTAGGACAAGCAACAGATTATGATAAGTTAACTATGCAAATCGAAACTAATGGGACTATTCTTCCTGAAGATGCTGTTGCATTAGCTGGAAGAATTATTTCCGATCAAGCATTATTATTTGTTAACTTTCAAGAAGAGGAAGAAGTTAAGGAAAGTGAACAAGAAATCGAACCAAAGCTTAACCCTAACCTATTAAGAAAAGTTGATGAGCTGGAACTTTCTGTAAGATCTGCAAACTGTCTTAAAAACGATAATATAATTTACATCGGAGACTTGGTTCTAAAGTCAGAAAATGAAATGCTTAGAACACCAAATTTTGGAAGAAAATCCCTTAATGAAATTAGAGAAGTTCTATCTCAAATGGGACTTGGTCTGGGAATGAGCATAGAGGACTGGCCTCCTGAAAACATTGAAACGTTAGCTAAACAGATAGAAGATCCATATTAAGAGGTTATAAATGAGACATAGAATAAAGGGAAGAAAGTTAAATAGAACAAGTGCACATAGAAAAGCACTATTCAAAAACCTTGCTGCGTCATTAATAAAGTATGAGCAAATTTCTACTACACTGCCTAAAGCAAAGGATCTTAGACCACTGGTTGAAAAGATGATAACATTAGGAAAAAAAGGTTCCCTGCACGCACGTAGACAATTAATTTCAAGGTTACCTAAAAATGCGGACGTAGAAAAAATTATTACCGATCTATCGGTTAGATATAAAGATAGAAAGGGAGGTTATACAAGAATAATAAAAAAAGGCCATAGATATGGAGATGCTTCTCCGATGGCAGTCATAGAATTTATAGATAGAAACATTTTAGCTAAAGCAAAAGAAAAAACTTTAGAAGAAAATACTAAAGATAATAAAAGACCAGATAAAGAAGAAAAAATATCTAGCAAATAGATACAAATTCAATTAACTTTTCTTATAACTTAGTTTCATATTATTTTACTAAATTATCATCATGTATGAAAAATCAGTTTTAATAGTTAAAAAAGAGAATGAAAAAGAAAGACTAGATAAATTTTTATTGAGGAGTTTTAAAAATATAAGTTTTGCAAAATTACAGAAACTTATAAGAAAAGGATACATAAAGGTCAATTCAAAAAAAAAAAAATCAAGCTACAAAATACAAACTAATGATAAAGTTCTTTTAAGTGTAGACCTAAACATAAAAAAAGCTGAGGTTGATGAATTTAAAGAAATGTATAAAAAGGAAATAGAACTTTTAAAGAAAAAAATTATTTTCGAAGATAAAAATATTTTAGTTTTAAATAAACCACACGGTATACCGGTACAGGGTGGGACAAAAATAAAATTTAACATTGACCTCATTTTAAAACATATAACGAACGACAATTCTGAGACACCAAAACTCGTTCACAGGATAGATAAAAATACCAGTGGTTTGCTGATAGTAGCAAAATCTAAAGATATTGCTAATAAATTATCTATTTTATTTAAGACAAACAAGATTTGTAAAACTTATTTGTCTATATGTAAAGGAATACCAGATAGAATGCAGGGTAAAATTAAGCTTGCTTTAGAAAAAAATAAAATTAATGGAAGAGAAATTATGGTTGTAGATAATAATAAAAAAAGTAAGCCTTCTGAAACAATCTATAAAGTAATAAAGAGCAATAATAACTTATCATTTCTAATGCTAAAACCAAAGACGGGACGTACTCATCAAATTAGAGTACATTTAAAAGAAATAGGTATTCCAATATTAGGTGATCAAAAATACTCTATTTCTAAACCTAATAAAAATAACAGAGACAGAACGCGCACAATGCATTTACATTCAAGATCAATTAGTTTCTACTTGGAGGAAAAAAAATATAATTTTAAGGCTGAACTGCCAGATTACTTTATTAGAACACTCAAAGAAAATCAGTTTAAAATTGAAAAATATTAAACTAAATATATTATTTAGAAGTAAAGAAAAATACTTTACTTTAAAAATTGATGAAAAAGACTTTTTAGATTCCAATGCTAATATTATAAAGATAAAAAATAAAAAAGAATTGAATTTACTCTTGGACTTTATGAATAAGTTCGAAAATTCTAAGAAATTATATAAAAGCTATGTCTTTAAACTTTTACAAATTAAGTATGGAATAAGCAACAATATAAGAAAAGATTATATTGCAGGTATTCTTAGATTTATTAATACCGATGCCAGTTGTTATAGAGCCGAAAAAAATTCCGAATTGGAGGATTTGCAAAATAAAGTATATACGCCTTTATTTTTATACTGTAAGAAAAAGTATAANTTAGATTTTATTGTAAGTTATAGCATAATGCCTTTCGAACAAAGTAATTATAATTCTAAAATAGTAGAAAAAATAGTTAAAGGTTTAGATAATATATCCTTAATCGCCTTTTATCATATAATGAGTTTTACTAACTCAATTATAGTTTCTTTAAATATTCTTGATGAAAATATTAATGAGCAAAGAGCTTGGGAAATAATAAATATAGAACATAATTTTAACATAAGGAAGTGGGGAAATGATATAGAAAATGAAAAAAAACTTTTGCTGAAAAAAAAACTATTCATTGATATTATAAATTTTAAGAAAATATTTAAAACTAGCTGGAGTTAAAAATGAAATCTTCTTTGAAAACCCTTATAAATAAAAAAAATACTGCAAAAAAAGGAGGTGGGGATAGTAAGATTAAACTACAGCATAAAAAGGGAAAACTAACAGCNAGAGAGAGACTAGATGTACTTTTAGATGATCATTCTTTTCAAGAAATTGGTATGTTTGTAAAATCTAATAATAACTTTAAGAAAAAAAAAGAAACTATTTTAGGCGATGGTGTTGTAACGGGTTTTGGAAAAATCAATAGCAATGATGTTTTTGTATACAGCCAAGATTTTACNGTTCAAGGNGGNTCTTTAGGNGAAGAACANGCNAATAAGATATGTAAAATTATGGATATGGCAATTAAAAATAAAGTTCCTTTGATAGGCCTCAATGACTCNGGNGGNGCTAGAATNCAAGAAGGNGTAGCCTCTCTNGGAGGATATGCTGAGGTATTCCAAAGGAATGTTCTTGCTTCAGGAGTTATTCCTCAAATCTCCGCAATACTTGGTCCTTGTGCAGGAGGGGCAGTATATTCTCCTGCAATGACTGATTTCATATTTATGACTGAAGGTAGCTCTTACATGTTTGTAACAGGGCCTGATGTAGTTAAAACAGTTACTCATGAAGAAGTTAATTCAGAATATTTAGGAGGATCAGAAACCCACACAAAAAAATCCGGTGTAGCAGATTTTTCTTTTGAGACTGAAATCGATGTTCTTGAGGCTGTAAGAAAGCTAGTTGACTTTCTTCCCCAATCAAACGTTTCAGGTCCAAAATTAAAAAAAACAAACTTCCATAATGAAAAAATAGAAGCATTGAATAGTTTGGTTCCCATAGACACTAATCAACCCTATGATATAAGAGAATTAATATTCAAAGTAGCAGATGAAGAAGATTTTTTTGAATTACAGAGAGACTATGCTAATAATATTATAATTGGATTTATAAGAATAGAGGGCTATACTGTAGGTATAGTCGCAAATCAACCCATCAACTTAGCGGGATGCTTGGACATTAACGCTTCAAGAAAAGCCGCTAGATTTGTAAGGTTTTGTGATTGTTTTAATATACCAATATTTACTGTAGTAGATGTACCTGGNTTTTTACCTGGAACAGANCAGGAGTTTAATGGTATTATCAAACATGGTGCTAAACTATTATTTGCTTATGCAGAGGCAACAGTACCTAAAGTAACACTGATAACAAAAAAAGCTTATGGCGGAGCATATGATGTAATGGCTTCAAAACATTTAAGGGGAGATTTAAATTATGCATGGCCAAGCGCAGAAATTGCAGTAATGGGAGCCGAGGGTGCAACCAAAATTTTACACAGAGGCGCTAGTGAAGAAAAAATTCAGAATGAAATCCTTAAATATGAAAAAACATTCTCCAATCCATATATAGCTGCAGCCAGGGGATATATAGATGATATTATAATACCAAGTGATACAAGGTTAAAAATTGCAAATGCTTTTAAATTGCTTAGGAACAAAACATTAACTAATCCATGGAAAAAACACGATAACATACCACTATAAAAAATGATAAAAAAAATATTAATAGCAAATAGAGGTGAGATAGCCATAAGAATAGCTAAAACCTGTAAAAAGAAAGGAATTAAAACTGTTGGCATTTATTCAGAACAAGATAAAGAATCTTTGCATTTAAATTACTGTGATTACATATTTTCACTTGGAAACGATCCCTTGAAAGGAAGTTACCTTAATATTGACAAAATTATAGACATTGCTCATAAAACAAAAGCAGATGCAGTCCATCCAGGCTATGGTTTCTTATCAGAAAACTATGAATTTGCAAAAAAATTAGAAAAGAAAAAAATATTATTCATTGGTCCACCCCATAAAGCGATCAAAGCTATGGGTGATAAAATTGAATCAAAAAAAATTGCAAAAAATGCAGGTGTTAACTGTATACCCGGAATAAACAAAGAAATAAAAAATACTAAAGAAGCAATTAAATTATCTTCTAAAATTGGATTTCCAATAATGATAAAAGCATCGGCTGGAGGCGGAGGCAAGGGAATGAGAATTGCTTATGATAAAGAAGACCTAGAAAATTTAATTAAATTAGCAAAAGAGGAAGCAAAAAATGCATTTGGAGATGATAGAATATTCTTAGAAAAATATATAGAATTACCTAGACATATTGAAATCCAAATATTAGGTGATATTTACGGAAATATAATATGGTTAGGTGAAAGAGAATGTTCAATCCAAAGGAGACATCAAAAAATTATAGAGGAAGCGCCTAGCCCTTTTTTGGATNATAAAACAAGAGAAGAAATGGGGAAACAGTCAGTATTGCTTGCCAAAGAAGTAGGATATTATTCAGCTGGTACAGTTGAATTTATTGTAGATAAAAATAAAAACTTTTACTTTCTAGAGATGAACACAAGACTTCAGGTAGAGCATCCAATAACTGAAGAGACTTCTGGTCTTGATTTGGTAGAAGAAATGATCAACATTGCAAATAAAAGAAAAATTAGAATTAAACAAGACCAAATTAAAACAGACGGATGGGCATTTGAGTCCAGGCTTTGTGCTGAAAATCCGTTAGAGAGCTTCCTTCCATCAGCTGGAAAAATTACAAATTTTAACATTTATTCAGAAGAAGTGCGTTTAGATAGCGGTTATTTAGCAGGGAACACGGTTTCGATTTACTATGACTCATTAATAGCTAAAATTATTTCGAAAGGAAAGAATAGAGAAGAAGCAAGGAAGAAAATGCTATTCGCACTTGAAAATAGTGATGTAAGAGGAATAAAAACGAACCTAGATTTCTTAACAAATATATATTCTGATAAAACATTTATCTCCGGAAATATTAATACCAATTTTATAAATACTAAATATAAAAATGGGTATAAAGGCAATAATAGTTCTAATGAAGATAAATTGATTATGTCTTTATTTGCTTTATCCGACAAACTTAATTATTTATTGAGTATCGTAAAAGATACAAACTCCATAACATCAAAGTGGTACGCTTGCCTGAATAAAAAAAACTATTTTTTTGAAGTATTAGAAATTAATAGATTGCACATAAAAATTATTTATAAAAAACAAATATTCATTATTCAAAGTTTAAGTAGTAGCTCTTATTTTATTAAGAAAAATATAATAAATGACGAGATGGAGGTTGCGAAAGTTTTCAAAAGCCATGATAAATATAAGGTTTTCTATAAAGGAAATTTTGAAGAAATTAGAATTTTTAAATCTATATCATTTGAGCTTTTAAAAAAACTTCCTAAAAAGAAAAGCTTAGAACTTTCAAAAGAATTAAAATCACCTATGCCAGGCAAGGTTATAGAAATTAAAGTAAAAAAAGGTGATCAAGTTGAAGTTGGAGAGGCAATAATAATTCTTGATGCGATGAAGATGCAAAATATATTAAAATCTGAAAAAAAGGGTAAGATTAAAGATATTTTCGTAAACAAAGGTCAGTCTGTATTATATAATCAATCTTTAATANTTATTGAATAATATTTTAGTAAAAAATATTTAGATTACTTTCGAGAATTTTGTCAAAATCTTTGATATTAAATTCCTTATTCTTTATTTCTTTGATAGATGTAACCGATGCATTAGCTATACCGCAAGGATTTATATTGTAAAAATATTTAAGTTCACAGTTTACATTTATTGAAATGCCATGATAGATAACTCCTTTGCTTACTCGCAAGCCTAGCGATGCTATTTTAGCATCGTTATTGTTTTTATTTTTTGTCCATATACCAATTAAACCAGGTATTCTAAAACATTTTATATCTATATCTCTCAGAGATTGGATTATATAATCTTCAAGAGAATTAACAAACATTCTTATATCCCTTTTACGTATTTTTAGATTTATTGCCAAATAAATTATTCGCTGACCTGGGCCATGCCATGNTATTTTTCCACCTCTTGTAGTGTTTAGAACTGGAATATTGCTGATATNCTTATTGCTTTCAAAGTGACTTCTGCCACTAGTATAAATAGAAGGATGTTCTAAGAACCAAATTAACTCTTTTTCTTCATTTTCTAATATCTTAGCAACTCTATTTTCTAAAAAAATCATTGACTTCGTATAGTCTATTTTTTCTCTAGAGTATAATATTTCAAGATTATTATTATATTTTTTGTTTTTATTTTGCATAAAAAAATATACCTTAAATAAATCATTATGAGTTTAACAAACAAAAAACTAAAATTGCAATCTGTAAATACTACGATTGGAATAACACGAGAAACAATTAAAGAAATAATTTCTAGTGTTGATCAGGAAAATAGTAGCAGTATTTGTAGAATAGTCTNAGATATGCATCCAGCAGATACTGCAGACTTATTAGAAACATTGTCTAGTGATTATCGAAAAAAAGTAATATTTTACCTTGGAGCAAGATTTCCTGCAGAAACTTTACCATCAATGAATGTNCCTATTTTAATTGATATTATTGATTNTTTTCAGATTTCTCATTTAACAAATATGCTTTCTAATTTGGACTCTGATGATATTACTTATGTTTTAGCTATATGTGAAAATAACTTAAGAAAAAAAATACTTANAAACCTTTCAAAGGAATTACAAAAGTTAATAAAAAAATCTTTAAATTATGATGAAAACTCAGCAGGTAGAATTATGCAAACAGACTATGTTTCGGTTCCAGTAAATTGGAGCATTGGTCAAGTTGTAGATTACCTAAGAACTTCAAAGAGAATACCGGAACAATTTTATGCACTATTTGCAGTTGACTCAAGACATGTCCCAGTAGGAACGGTACCACTTTATAGGGCTATGAGAAATAATAGAAACGTTAAAATTATAGATATTATGACTCTTGATCCTAAAATAGTAAAAGTAAATGATAAAAGACAAGATATAGCATTTTTATTTGATCAGTATGAGCTTACTTCAGCTCCAGTTGTAGATGTTAGAGGAAGACTAATTGGTATGATAACAGTTGATGATGTAGTAGATTTGATTAGGGAAAAAGCCGATGAGGATATTTTAAAATTAGCTGGTGTTTCTGCTGAAGGAGATTTGTATTTAGCAGCATTTAAAACAGCGAGAAATAGATTTGGATGGTTAGCAATCAATCTATTAACTGCAATTCTTGCCTCTATAGCTATTGCTTTTTTTGAAACAACAATAGAAAAATTAGTTTCTCTTGCTATACTAATGCCNATTGTAGCATCGATGGGAGGTAATGCTGGTACTCAAACTTTAACGGTTGCAGTAAGAGCGATGGCAACAAGAGAATTAACCTCTTCAAATGCTTTTAGAGTATTTGGAAAAGAGATACTAGTTGGCATGTATAATGGTATTTTTTTTGCTTTATTAATTGGTCTCGTAACAGGTATATGGTTTAACGACTACTTACTTGGTCTTATAATAGCCTTAGCTATGCTTTTTAATTTGATATTAGCAGGAACCTTTGGTGCAGCAATTCCAATANTTTTACAAAAATTTAAAATTGATCCAGCTGTTTCAGCTACAGTTATTTTGACTACTATTACTGATATATTAGGTTTCGTAATATTTCTTGGTTCAGCAAAATACTTGTTAATATAGTCAATATTACTATAATCATAAAATGATACCAAATATTATTCAAGACTTCGACTTCAACCTGGGAAATACTGTAGAACAGTTGAGAGAGAGCATAAGAGATTTTTCTACAAAAGAAATTTCTCCTATTGCTGATGAGATAGATAAGAAAAATGATTTTCCTCAAGAGTTATGGAAGAAAATGGGAAGTATGGGATTACTGGGTATTACAGTAGAAGAAAAATATGGTGGAACAGGACTTGGCTATATTGAGCATGTTGTCGCAATGGAAGAAATAAGTAGAGGTTCAGCCTCTGTAGGTTTATCATATGGAGCTCATTCAAATTTATGTGTTAATCAGNTAANGCTAAATGGTAATGAAGATCAAAAAAATAAATATTTGCCTAATTTAGTTAGTGGTGAACACGTTGGAGCATTAGCTATGAGCGAGGTTTCTTCAGGATCGGATGTTGTAAGTATGAAATTAAAGGCAGAAAAAAAGGGAAATTATTTTATTTTAAATGGTACTAAAATGTGGATTACCAATGCTCCCAATGCAGATATTTTAGTTGTTTATGCTAAAACAGATAAAGACAGTGAGATAACTGCATTTATAATAGAAAAGAATTTTCCAGGTTTTTCTGTTTCACCTAAACTAGATAAATTAGGTATGAGAGGTTCAAACACTGCGGAATTAGTATTTGAAAATTGTAAAGTACCAGAGGAGAATATACTAGGAAAGCTAAGCAAGGGTGTAAATGTTCTCATGAGCGGTCTTGACTATGAAAGAGCAGTTTTAAGTGGAGGCCCCTTAGGAATAATGTCATCTTGCTGGGATATCGTTTTGCCTTATATAAAAGAAAGGAAGCAGTTTGGCAAGCCTATAGGAACCTTTCAATTAATGCAAGGCAAAGTAGCTGATATGTATGTCGCTATGAATTCTAGTAAATCCTATTGTTATTCTGTGGCCAATGCATGTGATAAAGGTAAAATAACAAGAGAAGATGCTGCAGGATCACTTTTGTATGCTTCTGAAAAAGCAGTATGGATGGCTTTAGAAACTATACAATGTTTAGGTGGGAATGGATATGTTAATGACTTTCCTGCAGGAAGACTTTTAAGGGATGCAAAATTATATGATATTGGAGCAGGTACTAACGAAATTAGGAGAATGCTAATTGGAAGAGAAGTTTATAATAAGATTTAGTTTTAAAAATATTTATAAATAGTGGAGGTATTATGAACAAAGAAGCGATTGTAATTGTAAGTGCTAGTAGGACACCAATGGGAAGTTTTCAAGGNANTNTAGCAGGATTGAAAGCAACTGATTTGGGAACTAAGGTTATTCAAAAAAANTTAAAGGACACANGTATAGTTTCNAGTGAAATAGATGAAGTTATAATGGGTTGTGTCTTACCTGCTGGACTTGGACAAGCACCCGCAAGACAAGCAAGTATAGGTGCTAACATTCCTAATACAGTTGGAGCCACAACAATAAATAAAATGTGCGGTTCCGGAATGAAGGCAGTTATGATAGGTCATGATAGTATTCTTGCTGGAAGTAATAGAATTGTTGTAGCAGGAGGTTTAGAAAGTATGAGTAATGCTCCATATGTAATTGAGAAAGTAAGACAAGGATTGAGAATGGGACATTCTTCAATAAAAGATCATATGTTTATTGATGGACTAGAGGATGCTTATGATAAAGGAAAATTAATGGGTAGTTTTGCAGAAGATACAGCAGAACATTATCAATTTACTAGAGAAGAACAAGANAATTTTGCAATTGAATCTTTAGAAAGAGCNAAAANNGCAAATNAAACTGGTTTATTTAAGAGNGAAATAGTTCCNATCAATATTAAGAACAGAAAAGGTGAAAAAATAATAGAAAATGATGAGCAACCTTTCAAAGCAAACATAGAAAAAATTTCGACATTGAAACCAGCATTTAGACAAAATGGAACAGTAACAGCTGCTAATTCTTCGTCAATTTCTGATGGAGCGTCTTCCGTAATTTTAATGACAGAGTCTGAAGCAGAAAAAAGAAATATTAAACCTATGGCAAAAATAATTAGTCATGCAACTAATAGTCATGAACCAAAATGGTTTACTACTGCTCCTATAGGAGCAATAAAAAAAGTAATTGAAAATGCTAATTTAAAAATAACAGATATTGATCTTTTTGAGGTTAATGAGGCATTTGCGGTCGTACCAATGGCAGTTATGAAAGAATTAAACATTAGTCACAGTATCTTAAATATTAATGGAGGTGCTTGTGCTTTAGGACACCCAGTAGGTGCGTCAGGTGCAAGAATTATTACCACCCTTATTTATTCTTTAAGAAAAAATAACCTTAGTAGAGGCATAGCATCTCTGTGTATTGGTGGTGGAGAAGCCACTGCGATGGCTTTGGAATTAATAAATTGACTAGTATAGGTTCCAAAGTTAANAAAAAAGATAGCTCCTTTATAAGAAAATCAGAACAAATGTTAGAGTTGGTATCTGATTTGAAAAAAAAGTTGCGACTCGCAAAAATAGGTGGTTCACTTTCATCTAGGAAAAGACATATCAAAAGAGGTAAAGTTTTAGCTAGGGATAGAATAAAATATCTATTAGATAAAGATAGTAGTCCAATAGAAGTTGGACAATTAGCTGGATATGATTTTAATAATAATGAGATTCCTAGTGGAGGAATAATTACGGTAATAGGAAAGGTCTCAGGTAGAGATAGTATTATTATTGCAAATGATGCAACCGTAAAAGGAGGAACCTATTACCCTATCACTGTGAAAAAACATCTTAGAAGTCTAGAAATTGCTAAAGAAAATAACTTAGCATGTATACATTTAGTTGACTCGGGCGGTGCTAACTTGCAGGAGCAAACTGGAATTTTTGCAGATAAGGACGGATTTGGTAGAATATTTTATGAAATGGCAAAAATGTCTTCTCAAGGNACTCCTCAAATCTCAGTAGTAATGGGCTCATGTACTGCTGGAGGAGCATATATACCAGCAATGTCAGACGAAACTGTTATAGTTAAAAAAAATGGAACTATTTTTCTAGGAGGAACTCATTTAGTCAAAGCAGCAACCGGAGAAATTACATCTGATCAAGAACTAGGTGGAGCCGAACTTCATGCTAGACTATCTGGAGTTGCAGACCATTTAGCTGAGGACGATTATGATGCTCTAAATAAAACCAGGTCAATAATGAGAAATTTAAATTTTATCAAACCAAATCTTATTAATCGAAAAGAAGTAAAGAAACCTCTTTATGATCCCAGTGATATTTATGGAATTGTACCCACTGATCTAAGAGAACAATATGATGTTAAAGAAATTATTGCAAGAATTGTAGACAATTCAGAACTTGATGAATTTAAAGAAGAATATGGAAAAACATTGGTAACAGGTTTTTCTTTTATAAAAGGTATTCCTGTAGGAATTATCGCAAATAATGGAATTTTATTTTCTGAGTCCTCTTTGAAAGGTGCACATTTCATACAACTATGTGAACAGCGAGGAATTCCTATAATTTTTTTACAAAATATTTCAGGGTTTATGATTGGAAAATCATATGAAGAAAAAGGTATTGCAAAAGATGGTGCAAAACTGGTAAATGCTGTTTCAACAACAACAGTGCCTAAAATTACAGTAATAATAGGTGGTTCCTTCGGTGCTGGAAACTATGCCATGTGCGGTAGAGCATATCAACCAAGATTTCTATTTAGTTGGCCTAACTCTAGAATTTCTGTCATGGGAGGAGAAATAGCTGCTAAGGTATTGTCTTCTGTAAAAGACTCTCAAGATATCAATAAAGAGACCACTTGGAGTAAAGAAGAAAAAAAAGAATTTGAAAGTAAAATAATAAAAACTTTTNATAGAGAAGGTTCACCCTACTTCGCTACTGCAAGATTATGGGACGATGGAATAATTGANCCTATAGATACAAGGAAAATGTTAGCAGATAGTCTAGAGTATTGCNTTAATGCCAAAAGAAGTGAAGGAAAATTTGGTGTGTTTAGAATGTAATGAATATTAAAAAGCAAAATATTATTGTAGATAAAAAAAAAGACGGTGTTGTTTGCTTATATTTTAATAGACCAGAAGCAAAAAATGCTCTCAATATGGAAACAATAATAGAATTAAAAGAAAATATAAAAGTTCTCAAATATGATAATTCTGTAAGGATTTTAATAATAACTGGTATGGGAGATACTTTTTCTTCTGGGGCTGACTTGATATGGATGAAATCATCTAAAAAATTGAATTTTGAGGATAATAAAAGAGACGCTATTATATTTGTTGAAATGTTAAAGGAAATAGATGAATTTCCAAAACCTACTTTATCTATTATAAATGGACATGCATTTGGCGGAGCCTTAGGAATAATTGCAGTTTGTGATTTCTCTGTTGCTAACATACAAGCAAAATTTTCTTTTTCAGAAGTAAAATTAGGTATTATCCCTGCTATGATAGGTCCATATATATTAAGATCGATAGGGTTTAAAAATAGCAAAAAGCTTTTTTTAACTGGAGAAATATTTAATACTCAAATTGCAAAGAATATAAATTTAATAGACGAATTTCTTCCCTCTAAAAAGATAAAAGACTATACAAGTCAATTAATTGCTAAGCTAAAAACGGGATCTCCAAAAGCGCAAGAAGAAATAAAAGAATTTTTAAGAATAATTTACTCAAGAAAAATTGATAAAGAGTTAATAAATGAAACTGCAAATAAGATATCAAAGATAAGAGTCTCTGAAGAAGCTCAGTCTGGAATAGAGGCTTTTCTAAAGAAGAAAAAACCCGATTGGATTTAATATGTTTCCTAAAAATGTAAATATTTATGAAGTAGGCCCTAGAGATGGATTACAAAATGAAAAAGTAATTTTGCCTCTTGAATTAAAGGTTGAATTTATTAATATGCTCTCGAAATGTTCATATAAAAATATTGAGATAGGTTCCTTTGTCTCTTCTAAATGGGTGCCACAGATGGAAAATAGTGGAAAATTATTTGAATTGATTAAAAAAAATCCTAGTACATCTTACCCCTATCTTACACCAAATTATTATGGAGCAAAAACAGCTATTGAAAAAGGTATTAAAACTATATGCGTATTTACTACTGCTTCTGAGAGTTTTTCAAAAAAGAATACTAATTGTACAGTAAAAGAGTCTCAAAAAAGAATTGAAGAGATAGTTGTATTAGCTAAAAAAGAAGGTGTAAAGGTAAGAGGATATATAAGCTGTGTTTTAGGTTGTCCTTATGAAGGTTCTATTAATTTTGAGAAAACGGCTCAATTAGCAAACTTTTTAAATGAAATAGGTTGTTATGAAGTTTCCTTAGGAGACACAGTAGGATATGGAACACCGCTAGAGGTAAAATTATTAATAGAAAACGTATTTAAGTATATAGATGTTGATAAAGTTGCTGTACATTTTCATGATACGTATGGGCAAGCTTTAGCAAATATTTATTCAGCATTAGAATTAGGTGTCTATAATATTGACTCTTCTGTTGGAGGACTAGGAGGTTGTCCATATGCAAAGGGAGCTAAAGGAAATGTTGCAACAGAAGATGTTCTATATATGTTAGATGGTATGAAAATTAATTCTAATATTGATTTAAAAAGTATTGTAAAGGTTTCTTGGTTTATTCATAAAGCTTTAGACAAGATGCCCTCTAGTAGAGTTGCCTTTGCTTTAGGTAATAAGATATAAAAAGCAAATGTATGATTTAATTATTAAAAATGCTAATTTGATTGATGGATCAGGGCAACCGTCAGAATATTCTGATCTTGCTGTAGTAGGTGATTTAATAGTTGAAAGAGGAAGAATAACTAGTAGGGCAAAAAATATTTTTGATGCTCAAGGGCTCAGTTTATGTCCTGGAATAATAGATATCCATACTCATTATGATGCTCAACTTACATGGGACTCGTCAGCCTCTCCATCTAATGAACTAGGTNTTACAACTGCNTTAATAGGTAATTGNGGTTTTACGATAGCTCCGTGNAAAGTAAAACATNGAGAAATAAATATGAGAAACCTTCAGAAAGTAGAAGGAATGCCATATGAAACTCTTAAAAAAGGTATTGACTGGAATTTTAAAACATATTCAGAATATTTATCCATGCTAGAAAGAAAAAAGCCTAAATTAAATATTTGTTCTTACATTGGACATTCGGCAGTTAGAATTTGGTCTATGGGAGAGGAGGCAATGCAAAGGGAAGCCACCGAAAAAGAAATTTGCAAGATGGAAAAAATTGTAAGTGAAGCTATGGTAAGCGGTTCCATTGGTTTCTCAACATCAACCTTTGAAGGGCACAATGGACATAATGGCATTCCAATGCCATCAAGATTTGCTTCAAAAGAAGAACTTAAAAGATTAATTAAAGCAATGGCGATTCAGAGTAGAGGTATATTTATGATTACAAAATCTAATAATACTTCCATTAGTGATATTGAAAAACTTATTGGAAGAACAGGAAGACCAGCTATGGTAGCACCTCTTTTACATAACCCTCTAAATAAGAAGTGGGCGCTAGAAAATTTGATTGATATCAGTAAAGCTAATAGAAAAGGTTTTGAAATATGGGGACAGGTTTCTTGTAGACCATTAACTATGGAATTTACAATGAGAGAACCATATATGCTAGAAGGATTATCCTCCTGGAAAAATTTTATGACAGCGAAAAATATTAATAATAAAACTGAAATATTACTTCAAAAATCTTTTAGAAATAAAGTTTTAGAGGAAATTCAGGATAAATCTAAAAATAAGCTTTTTGTAGGGAATTGGGAAAAAATTATTTTATTAGAAACTAAAAATAATACTTTAAAAAGATATGAGGGAAAAAATGTATTAGAAATTTCTAAATCCTTGAATGTTAACCCATTTGATTGGATATTAGATAATGCTATAAAAGGAGGATGGGATGATTTGTTTGTAGCTGAATTATTAAACTCGGAGATTGATGAAGTAAAAAAACTTTTAATACATGATAACTCTACAGTTTCATTATCAGATGCAGGAGCGCACCTATCATTATTATGTGATGCGGGATATGGTCTAGACTTTTTAGGTAAGTGGGTCAGAGAACATAAAATAATGAAATTAGAAGAGGCAGTTTATAGACTAACTGCTAAACAGGCGGACATTTGCCGAATACCTAGAAGGGGTCGGTTAGTTCCAGGTTTTTATGCAGACATGCTTCTTTTTAACCCCGATACTGTGGGCACTTCAAGAACTAGAAGAGTTTTTGATTTGCCTGATGGTTCATCTAGACTAAAAGTTGATCCTATAGGGATAGAACAAATTTGGATAAATGGTAAAAATATAAAAAAAACGAATGGAAGCGGTAGATTGCTGAAATCATTTTTGACCTAAATTAATTTTATTTTTCAGTACATTTAATCTAATTTTCAAAAATACAGTATATATATTTCTATTTATGTCCAAGGGAGCATTACAAAATATGGAATCTGTTTTAGCATTGTCACTTTTAAGAAAAATTTTACATTTTTCTCTTTTCAAAACTCTCTTAATTATGAATGAATTACTGTTATTAAAGAAAACAATAATTTTATTTTTTTTTAAAATTCCTTTAAATAGCGATGTTGCTAAAACAAAATCGCCTGAGACAAGCGTAGGTTCCATACTTGTCCCAGACACTTTGAAAATTTTAAGCATTTTTTAGTATGGGGCAAACTATAACTAATTCAGGTGGATAAGGAGCAAAGCATTTCTGAGTTTTAACATTCTTGGTTTCCCAAAATATTTCAGTAAACTTATTAACTTTTTTTAAAAGTTCTACACCATTGTTTCTATCAATGTCTTGTTTGCATTTGGATGCCATTTGCATAATTGAATGAGTTAAATCGTGAATTTCTGGATGTTTAGAAATTTGAGGTTCTTTAAAGTAATCTCCCCATATAGTGGCTATTTCATTTTTCACTTCTTTAGCNTGNTGTTCTTTNACAGCANTNANTCTAGNNANTTGTGCTATTTTNNNNGCATNCATATCNGAGTCTTTTATTTCATCATTNATNANATCCATAAANCTNACTANNCTNAGNNNNGAATANTGTATNACTNCNGGATCATAAACTTTACATGGTATATCACAATGTGCGTGAGCTTTATTAATTTTAAACATATTTTTCCCTTTCCTAATTATTAAATAACTAATATTTATACAAATACAAGGTTTAATTAATAATAATATTCTATAATTAATAATAATATTCTAATAGTATATTTTATTAAAGGTGTTAATTAATTTTGTGAAATTGATGTTTTATAATACACTACTCTTAGTTGTATAATATAAAATATTTATTGAAAGTATGTACAGAATTATAAGATTAGCAAAAATCTCTTTTTATTTAACGTTATTATTTTATAGTATCACGGTGAACTGTGAAGAAAACCTAGATTTTAAAAACTATAGCTTAAACATCTTACTATCCACACAAAATAATTTTACGATAAAAAATATTGAGGAAGATAAAATCATTAAAGGTACATTTCTTGGAAAAATTGAAAACCTATCTAATAAAAAATTTAATAACTCTATAATAGAGTGTGATGTATTAGGACACTCTTACAAAGGAAGGGGTTTTAGTTGCGGATTTGCTGAAGTAGAAGATTTAAATGGATATTGCAAGATTAAATTTCAAGAGAAAAAANATATCATGCTAATTGACTGGAGATGTAAGACTACAGCTGGTATGATGGGAGATGCAGTTTGTAAAGGCAAGCTAAATATTCTCAAAGGTTTCGGAGAGTATGCTGGAGTAATAGGTTTTGGAAAAATAGAAATGCCTTTAATAAAATCTATTATAGGTAACGGAAAAGCAAGCTTTCCAATGAAATTACAATTAAGTCTAAAACAGGCAATTCAACTTAGAACGCAATTAAACAACTAAATATTAAAATGTTTAAATAATTTTTATTTTATTTGTAATTGTGTAATAAAATAAACCCGACAATTCATAAATGACTTGGTTAAAATTTGATAAACCACTTAATGAAGGAATAAATAAATCATAAGTAAACTTCCTATTATATTTATAAATTTTGATATTACATTTATTAGTTTTAAAAGTTAAAAAACTTCTAAGAGAATGGTACTTCCCTGAAATAAGGAGCATAGCACCATTACCCTCGGAACAATATTTCCTTAAATTTATTGCGCTTTGGTAGGTATTAATACTTTTTTGTTCCATAATAATGTTTGTTAAATCAAAATATATTTTAGATATAGAAGCTTCGCTTTCGTTCTTGTTTGAAGTTTTTCCTCCTGAAATAATCATTGGTAAAGAATAATCCTGCGATATTTTTTTTGCTATTTCAACTCTTCTTGCCGTTTCTTGGCTAGGAACCCATTCTCCTACTATATTTTTTTTTACCCCACCTGTGAGAACGATTATTGATTCAGCTTCTGAAAAATCATTATTTTGAAAAGTAGCAGATAAATTTGTCAAAGGATAACTAATTAAATAGGATGTTATTGGAAGACTAGTAAAAAAAAGGATTGTTATCGCTAAAGAATAAAGTTTTAACTTATTTTTTGGTATAGAACTTAAATAACCTAAAAAAGCTATAATTAAAGGTAATACAGGAATAGTAAATATGGTAAGAAAGATATTTTTCATACTACCACCGCTTATTTGAAGGTATATAATAATAAAAATAATTCAATATATTTTCGGATAAGCTAAAATGTAATAATGTGTTTTAGCGCATTACATTTAGGTAAATTTAAATCCTACATTAAATTCTTCTAATTAAATATGCTCAAATATTAACTAATTTACAGTTTACAATTTAAATTTAAATATTTAAATAAAGCCAGGAATGTGCCTATCAGGAATTTAATTACTAAGAATAGAAATTTATAATTATCTTTTTCTTTCTTTAAATCAAAGTGTTTTTAATAAAACATTTTAGCTAAACTTGTGTGTCTTAAGAATTAGACGATCAACCTGTTAAGAAAAGAATATATAATTCCATGTTTTTTTAGTTTCCAGACATTCGTAGTCATTACTAATACCCGATTCGTAAACTTTTGTAATACCTTTTAGATAAGCCATTTCATAAAACACTGTAGATTTAGTTTTTTTAAAATGAAATCATTTTATAAATACAATTAATTTTTCATTATGCCAAAGGAGTTTATTAATTTATTATCTTCTTAAAGATGAAATTATATAATTAGTTAATCAGACTAATAAAACTAGCTCTTGTGGTGTAATTGGATAGCATATTGGTNTTCGAAACCATTGGATAGAGTTCGAATCTCTACAAGAGCACTTCTTATTTAATACTCATTCTTCCTAGTCTGTGAAATAGCAAACTGATTTTTTGCTCTTCTTTTTTATCTAAGTCAGGGTTTGACTTTAAATAAAACTCTATAGTTTTCTTTAATAAATCAATATCCTCCTGAGCAAGCACACCTCCTCTTGCTTGAGGCATTATATTTTTTGTAATGTCACTAGTCATATTAAAATTGTTCTTTCTCAGTAGAGTCTTTCATTGCAATTGTAGAACTTTTTCCAGATGAAATAATTTCTGATACTTTATCATAATATCCTACTCCTACCTCTCTTTGATGTTTAATTGCACTATATCCAAATTTTTCCTTTTCAAATTCTTCTTCCTGTAGTTTAGCATAAGCATGCATGCCTGTCTCACAATAATTCTTTGCTAAGTTAAAAGTTGATAGATTTAAGTTATGAAANCCAGCCAGTGTAATGAATTGAAATTTATATCCCATGGAACCTAGCTCTTTTTGGAAGTTACGAATTTGTGAATCATCTAGATGTTTTTTCCAATTAAAGGAAGGAGAACAGTTATAGGCTAGCAATTTATTAGGAAATTCTTTTTTAATTGCCTCGGCAAACTTTTTAGCTTCATTTAAATCTGGTTTATCTGTTTCACACCAAATTAAATCAGCATAGTTACTGTATGCTAAACCTCTAGCAATTGCACAATCTAAACCACCTTTCATGAGATAAAAACCTTCTTCTGTTCTTTTTCCAGTAAGGAATGGTTTATCTCTACTATCAACATCGCTCGTGATTAATTTTGCAGCATTTGCATCTGTTCTTGCCATAATTACAGTAGGTACATTTAGTACATCACTTGCTAGTCTGGCCGCATTTAATGTTCTCTCAAATGACGAAGTTGGTACCAGTACTTTGCCTCCAAGATGACCACATTTTTTTTCTGAGGAGAGTTGGTCCTCAAAATGAACACCAGAAGCTCCTGCCTCGATCATGCTTTTCATTATTTCAAATACATTTAATGGCCCACCAAAGCCTGCTTCTGCATCAGCAATTACAGGTAAAAAATAATCTAAATCACTTGATTCTTTATTTTCTATACCTTCCATTGTTTGTATTAAATCTGCTCTTTGAAAACCTTTATTAATTCTTGAAACTATTTCAGGAACACTATTTACTGGATACAAACTTTGATCAGGATAAATATTACCTGACATATTAGCATCAGCAGCTACTTGCCATCCAGAAACGTATATTGCTTTCAAACCTGCTTTTGCTTGTTGGACTGCCATATTACCAGTGAAAGTTCCTAATGTATTTATATAATCTTCTGAATTAAGAAGATCCCAGAGTTTTTTAGCACCTTTGTCTGCTAGAGTATAACTTATTCTTAAAGACCCACTTAATTTCTTAACATCATTAGGAGTATAATCTCTTTTAATGTCCTTCCATCTATTATTTTTCCATTGTTTGGTTAAAAAAATCTTATCTTCTTTGTTTTTGATTAGCTCATTTTTGTCTAACAACATATTTTTTTCCTATTTTAAGTAAGTAGTTCTAAAGTAGATTCTTTAAGTGTCAACCTTTGAAATTCAAATTGTTTAATTAATATATGTATTTACAACTATAGCAAAAATTATCAACATTATTAAGCAGTAGCTGAAGATAAAAAATTTCATATTATAGTATAGTATTATTAATATTATACTATAAGCAACTTTAAAATTTATAAAATTAAAAATGAATATAAACAATCTTAAAATATTTAAACTAAACCGTTGCCTAAAGATATGATTAAACTAAAAAACTTTCGGAAAAAGAATGAATTTAAAAAAGAGAACTATTTATTAAATCATAGGCTTATGGTATCAAATTGATAAAGCATTTTTATATGCCTAAAATAAAAATAAAATTCAATTTAAAAAAAACTTGATGCAAATTTTATGAATAAGTTAAAAAAAATATTAATTCTTTGTTTTTTTTGTTTTTATGTAACTAATGTTCTGTCAGACGATAAAGAAGAATTTCTTATATTTGCCCCAGCAAGTTTAAGAGACGCTTTAGAAGAAATAGTTGAGCTTTTTGAGTCCGAAAAAAGAAATCTAAAAATAAAAAGAGTTTTTCTTGGGACCTCTCAATTAGCTAAACAGATAACAAACGGTGCTAATCCTGATATTTTTATTTCTGCTAATAAAGAATGGATGGATTTTTTAGAAGAAAAAAAGCTAATATTAAAAAATTTCAGATTCAACTACCTTACTAACTCCTTAGTTGTGATAACAAGTAAAGAACACATAGAAAATAATGGAATTCCTTTTAATTTTTCAGTGAAAACCTTGGAACAAACAAAGACTAGACTATCATTGGCATTAATTAATGCTGTTCCCGCGGGCATCTATGCCAAGCAAGCATTAAAAAACCTAAGTTTGTGGAATAAAGTGTCTAATAATATCGCACAAAGTACAAATGTGAGAACTGCAATGCAATTTGTTTCAAGAGGAGACCTTGAATATGGTATAGTATATAAATCAGATGTTATAGCAGCAAAAAATAATATACGTATTATACATGAGATAGATAAAAATTTACACAATGAAATAGTCTATCCTGTAGCAGTCTTAAATAATAAAAAAATAACAATTGATTTTTATAATTATTTATCAGAAAAAAAGATTTTAACAATTATGGAAAAATGGGGATTTCAAAAATATCAAAATGATTAATTTCTCTGAAGATGAAATAATTGCAATTTATTTGTCCTTAAAAATAGCGCTTACTGCTTCTTTATTTAGTCTGCCAATAGGAATATTTTCAGGATATTTACTCGCAAGGAAAACATTTCCTTTCAAAAGGTTTATAGAAAGTTTAGTTAATTTGCCACTAATTCTCCCACCTGTAGTTACGGGATATATTTTGTTAATAGTTTTTGGAAAGAATGGAAGTATCGGAAATTTTTTGGATAAATATTTTGATTTTACTTTTGCATTTAAGTGGACTGGAGCTGCTTTAGCATGTGCATTGATGGGATTTCCTTTGATGGTAAGATCAATCAAGCTAGCCATCGAGATGATTGATGTAAAGACAGAGCAGGCTGCAAGAACACTTGGAGCTAGTAACACTGTAGTTTTTTTTACTATAACAATACCTTTAGCTTTTCCTGGTATAATAGCAGGTACAACCCTCAGTTTTGCAAGGGCATTAGGAGAGTTTGGAGCTACCATAACCTTCGTATCAAATATTCCAGGAGAGACACAAACCCTATCTGCTGCAATCTATACTTTCCTTCAAATTCCTAACGGAGAGGCAATGGCCTTTAGATTAACTTTTATTTCTATAGTTATATCAATATCAGCTTTACTCTTTTCAGAGATAATTCTTAGTAAATTGGCGAGACTTAATAAAAAAAATGATTAATAAGGTTGATATAGATACAAAGATAGGAGATTTTCATTTAAAAATTAATTTATTACTTTCTAAAGGAATTAACTGCTTGTTTGGGCCATCAGGATCAGGAAAGACATCTATAGTAAACTGTATGGCAGGCCTTATAAAACCAAAGAGTGCTTTAATAAAAATAAATAATAGAACTTTAAACGACACAAAAAATAAATTTTTTCTACCTATTCATAAAAGAAGAATAGGATATGTTTTTCAAGACTCAAGACTTTTCCCTCATCTAAACGTCAAACAAAACCTGATGTATGGGCATAATATAAGAAAATATAATAAAAAAAATTTTATTTTTAACGATATAGTTGAACTTTTAAAACTAGATAATGTTCTTTTGAGATACCCTTACAATTTGTCAGGAGGAGAAAAACAAAGAGTTTCAATAGGAAGAGCAATATTATCCCAGCCAGATATTTTAATAATGGATGAACCATTAGCTTCTTTAGATCAAAAGAGAAAAAATGAACTGCTAATGTATATTATTAAAATAAATAAGAAATATAAAATCCCCATAGTTTATGTATCACACTCTTTATTTGAAATATTTCTATTAGGAAAAAATATAAATTTTATAAACAATGGAAATTTAGCGTTTTCGGGAAACAAAGAACAATCCTTATTACATCATAACAGTAGCTTAGAAAACTCTTTTGAAGACTCTTTTATCAAAGGAAGAATTTCGAAAATTAGAAATAAAGATAACTTATCAGAATTAAATATAGGAAAGAATAAACTATTGATATTTACTAATTCATTAAAACTTAATAGCCATGTTTTAGTCAAAATTAGATCTTCAAATGTTATTATTTCAAAAAATAAACCTGCAAACTTAAGTTCATTAAATTTTATAAAAGTAAAAATTAAAAAAATTACGATAGAAAAGTATTTAGTACTACTAATACTAGAATTTAATAATAATACCATTAAAGCCCATATAACAAAAAAGTCTTACAGATTAATGAAGATTAAAAATGAGGAATTTTGTTATGCACTTATTAAAGCTATAAACATAAATGATTTTTTAGAGATTTCTCTATTTTAAGTGCTTCTTTTGAAAATGTAATTAGTAAGATTTACTAAAGATTGGTTATAATTGTTGTTGGGCAACTGTTTTAAAATCTCATGTGCTTTAATTGCGTATGTTTCTGCTATTTTTTTTGTTTCATCTAAGCTGTTATATTTACTTATTATTGAAACAGCGTAATCAAAATCTTCTTTTTCTTGATCAAGTTCTTCTATGACTCTAGTCCAAAAGATTTTTTCCTCACTATTAGATTTTGAAATAGCTAAGATTATTGGAAGTGTTACTTTTCCCTCTTTAAAATCGTCTCCAATTTTTTTGCCCATTTTTTTGTTAGAAACATCATAATCCATTGCATCATCATATATCTGAAAAGCAGTACCAATAAGTTTTCCATAATCTGAAATACATGACAAAGATTTCTCTGGTGCATTAGCTACAATTCCACCTACTAGGGCAGCTGCAGAAAATAGTTTTGCGGTTTTATCTTCAACTACTTTAAAATATTTTTTTTGTCCAACATCTATGTTATTTTCCAAACTTAATTGCATTACTTCTCCCTGGGCAAGAGATTTAGAAGCATCAGACAACGCAACTAAAACCTTCTTGTCATTATCTTTTACCATAATTTGAAACGCTTTAGTAAATAGATAGTCTCCGACCAAAACACTTGCTTTATTCCCCCATACGCTGTTAGCAGTATTTTTTCCTCTGCGCATAATACTTTCATCTACAACGCCATCATGTAAAAGAGAAGCCATATGAATTAATTCAATACACGCAGCAAGCTCAATATTTCTAGTACCATAATTATAACCAAACATTTTTGAAAATAATATAGTCAAAGCAGGCCTTATTCTTTTTCCTCCAGATTTCAAGAGGTGATTTGATAATATGGGAATTAATGGAACTTCAGATTTAATTTTGCTTATAATAAAATTATTTACTTTCTTAAGCTCACTATCTATGCAGGCGTTGAATAAACCATAATTTTGATCAATTTTTTTATTTTCAGGTTCTTTTTTATTTTTTACTGACAGATTGAGCAAATTTTCACCCTTTAATCAAGTGCCGAGACTTGATAAATGAATTAATAAAAGATACAATATAAGATATATTTTTTATTGAAAATGTCACTATAATAGTTGAAAAATTTTTTTAGTATTATAGTTTTTTATAACTCTTTCACTTTTGAGCAGGAAATTAATTTGTTTATTTCAAAAAAACCAATTGTAGCATTAATTAAACTAGCTGGTATAATTTCAACTGAAGGTAGGTTAGGTGCTCGTGGAGCATTAAACCTTAATGATCTCTCAGATTCTATCACCAAAGCATTCACGCAAAAAAACATTAAAGCAATAGCTTTATTAATTAATTCCCCTGGAGGGTCACCAGTACAATCTGCCCTAATATCCAATAGAATTAGAGAATTAGCAATTGAAAAAGAAATGCCAGTTTACTGTTTTATAGAAGATTTAGCTGCTTCAGGAGGTTATTGGTTAAGTTGTGCAGCTGACGAAATTTATGCCATGGAAAGTTCCATTGTAGGTAGTATTGGAGTTATTTCAGCAGGTTTTGGAGCTGTTCAAGCAATTAAAAAAATAGGAATTGAAAGAAGAGTCTACTCAGAGGGCAAAAATAAGGGTTTATTAGATCCTTTCCTACCAGAAAAAAAAGAAGATGTGGTTCAAATCAAGAATATACAAAAAGATTTACACAACCAATTCATAAATTGGATAAAATTGAGAAGAGGAAAGAGACTGAAAGGAACAGACGAAAAGCTTTTCAATGCAGGAATATGGAGTGGAAAGAAATCAAAAGAATTAGGTCTTATCGATGGAATAGGAGACTATTATAGTGTAATGAAAAATATATTTGGCAAAGATGTGAAATTTAAAGACTTTTCAAAGAAACAATCGTGGTTTAAACAACGCTTTTTATCTAAAAACACCGGATATAATTCTGATATAATTGTTAGAAGTGTAATAAATAACATAGAAGAGAGATTCATTTGGTCTAAATATGGATTGTAAGTTTCTTTTCTAAAGAGTATGTTAATGCATGTTTGGTTTTAGTATTCCAAAAATAATTTTTTTATTATTTATACTGATTATTATTTGGAATTTATTTAAGTATTTTGAAAATAGGAGCTTAAATAAAAAATATACTGAAACTAGCAATGATAAGAAAAGCAATAGCTCTGAAGAGTCTTTGGTTGAGTGCAAAGCCTGTGGTAACTTTTACAGTAGTAAATTACCTGAAGGCTGCCCTATTTGTAATAAAGAGAAATAGTAAATCATGGAAGTAAAAACTGAGACAATTCTATCTTTTGAAGATATAATATTTAAGTTGCAAAAGTATTGGCAGCGAAAAGGTTGCATAGTTTTACAACCTATAGATTTGGAGGTTGGAGCTGGAACATTTCATCCAGCTACCTTATTGAAAAGCTTGGGTCCGGAAAAGTGGAATTGCGCTTATTTACAACAATGTAGAAGACCTACAGATGGAAGGTATGGTGAAAACCCAA
>PBGQ01000031.1 GCA_002720125.1 Rickettsiales bacterium
CTAGCCGCTAATCAATTAATACAAAAGAAATTAGTTGATATGCAGTCAGAAATTGCGATAGCAGAGCAGGCAACACTTAGAGTAGGAAGACTTAAAGATAATAATAAGGCAACAAATGAAATGATTTCTATATTGAAAAGAAATAATGTTGGGAAGGCACTAGATATAGCAAGAATGGCTCGAGATATTCATGGGGGCAATGGTATAGCCGATGAGTATCATGTAATTAGACATATGATGAACCTGGAGGCAGTAAATACTTACGAAGGAACTCATGACATACATGCTTTAATATTAGGAAGGAGTCAAACTGGTATTCAGGCATTCTCTTAAAAATTAGTTATTTTCTAGATATTTAATTATGCCTGCATAATCTAAATTTTCAAATCCATCATTACAAAATTTATCATAAATACTCTTAGCATTTTTTCCAAGTATATTATCCATATTAGCGTTTTTTGCAAGGGATTGAGCTATATTTAAATCTTTTGTAATTAGTTTTGCTGCATATCCAGGTTTAAATCCATTATTTGCTGCTGAATTTTTGGTAAGACCTTTAATAGGTAAATGATTAAGCATAGCCCAAGAAGATGATGAAGAAGTTGAACATATTTTAAAAAAAAGTTTTTTATCAATTCCGTATCTCTTAGATAGAAGATAAGACTCGCAAATTCCTATCATATTAATACCTAACATCATATTATTACATGTTTTTATAATTTGTCCTGAACCAGACTTGCCAACGAAAAATATATTTTTTCCAAAAAGGGACAGAATTTTTTTAGATTTATTAAATATTTTTTTATCTCCTCCTACCATTATTGTTAAAGACTTATTTTTTGCTCCAGAAACTCCACCTGAAACAGGAGCATCCAATAGTCCCACACCTCGCTTAAGAAGATGTGTATTAATTTTCTTTGTAATAGAATAGTCAATAGATGAGAAATCTATTAAGTGCGTTCCTTTTTTTGCTATTTTGGCGACACCATTTTTGCCTAAAACTACTTTTTCTAAGGATTTTCCATCAGGTAGCATAGTAAAAAAAACTGTTGTCTCTTTTGGGAGGTCCTCTATAGAATTAAGTTTAGTTATATTTTTTTGGGTAAATTTTTTATAAATTTTTTTATTAATATCAAATATATTCACATGAGTATTTTTTCTTCTAATCAAATGTTGAACCATTTGAAAGCCCATATTTCCAAGTCCTATAAATGTAAAAATTTGCATCTTTAAAATAATTCTTTATTGCCTAAATGTTTAAAGTGTTCAGATATAATTTCTTCTGAAATTTCCTTTATATGAAGTGGACTCCATACTGGTTTTCTGTCCTTGTCTACAAGATTAGCTCTTACCCCTTCATAGAAGTCATGTTTAGACATCATTGCTTGACAAATTCTGAACTCCATCGCTAAGCAATCTTTTAAAGACAACTCAGCAGATCTTTTAATTTGTTCAAATGCTATCGTCATACTGGTAGGAGATTTTTTATTTATTATAGCTAAAGTTTTCTTTGCCCAATCTGAGTCATCTTCTTTCAAGGCTTGGTATACTTGTATCATGCTTTCTTGTGAAAAGTATTTGTTAATCAAATTTTCTTCATTATTAAGATTAGATTTAAAACTAGTACTTTTTTCAAATTCTTTTATTAAAGAATTAATTGTTATTTCATCATATTTTCTTTGGTCAAGCAAGGATTCAATAAATTTATCTAAATCACTGTTTTTAATGATATTTGTTCCAATTCCACAATATATCGTATCCTGATAATCTAAAGTATTTCCTGTAATTGCAATATATTTTCCTAAAGAATTTTTCATTCTAGATAAAAAATATCCACCCCCAACATCTGGAAATAACCCAATTGCAGTCTCAGGCATAGCAGTAATTGTTCTTTCAGTTACAATTCTATGACTACCATGCACAGAAAGTCCTAGTCCTCCTCCCATTGCTATGCCATTTAAAATTGAAACCCAAGGTTTTTTAAACTTACTAATAGCATAATTTAATAGATATTCTTCTCTAAAAAAGGTATCAGAAATATTATTGTTTAATTCATTTCTAGCATGATAAACTTGTACTATATCACCTCCTGCACAAAATGCTTTTTCGCCAGAACCTTTAATTAGAACCCCACTTACGCTTTCATCCGCCTCCCAATCATAAATTTTTTTGTATATTTCTCTTACCATATTCAAATTGAGCGCGTTTAATACACGTTCTCTTTGCAATGTAATAACCACTGTACCGTTGGTCTGCTTAATATCTATTTCATTCATTATTATAAATCCAAAAAATTTTTAGAAATTATTATACGCATTATTTCATTTGTCCCTTCAAGAATTTGATGTACTCTACAATCTCTGACCATTTTTTCTATACCATAGTCGGATAAATAGCCATATCCCCCATGAATTTGAAGAGCTTCATTACAAATTTTAAAGCATGCATCTGTAGCATATCTTTTTGCCATTGCTGAGAGGTACGTTGAATCATTATCCTTTTTATCTAACGCATTTGCTGCCTTATGGACCAGTAGTCTTGCAGTTTTATATTCTGTAAGCATATCTGCTATTTTAAATTGAATAGATTGATATTCTTTTAAAAATTGTCCAAATTGCTTTCTTTCATTTACATAAGCTAAAGATTTATTTATACAATATTTTGCAGCACCGAGAGAACAAGAAGCGATATTTATTCTTCCTCCGTCCAATCCTTGCATCGCAATTTTAAACCCCTCCCCCGTCTTACCTACAATATTAGAAGATGGTATTTCACAATCATCAAAGTTAACAGCTCTAGTTGGCTGGTTTTTCCATCCCATTTTTGACTCATTTTTACCAAAAGATAATCCATTACTATCTTTTTCTACTAATAAACAGCTGATGGAGTCAGTTTTTTTTAGACATTCTGTTTGAGTTTTTGCCATAACAAAATATAAGTCAGACTCACCCGCACCTGATATAAATGCTTTAGAACCATTAAGCTTTAAGGTGCTATTTTTTTTATTAGGTAGTGCTGATGTTTTTAGAGATGCAGCATCTGAACCAGAACTAGACTCAGTCAAACAATAAGAAGCAATTTTTTTCATAGTGGCAAGTTCTTTGATGTATTTTTCTTTTATAGCTATATTCCCAAATTCACTTAGCATCCAGGTTGCCATATTATGTATGGATAAAAAAGCAGATGTCGATGGACACGCAGCCGCCAACTCTTCAAAGATTAGTGAGGCATCAAGTCTTTTTAAACCAGTTCCTCCATCTTTTTCTGATACGTATATTGCTCCAAAACCTAATTCAGCAGATTTTTGAAGAACATCTCTCGGGAAAGTTTCTTCTTTATCCCATTTTAAACTTTTTTCAAGAATAAAATCTCGTGCAAACTGTTTAGCAGTATCTACAAAAGCCTTTTGTTCAATTGTTAAGTCTGTGTAAAAATCTATATTCATCAATTAAATGTAGTATTATTTTAATAATATATGTATAACTTTATAACCTATGAATAATTTTTTATCAAATTATCCTTTATTTAGAGCAAGACGACTAAGAAAAGAAAAATGGGTTCGCTCTCTGGTATGTGAAACTAATCTAGAACCAAAAAATCTTATATTACCAATATTTATTACAGAAGAAAAAAAAAGTACTGACATAATTGGGATGTCAGGCATAAAAAAATACACTGTAAATCATGCTCTAGAAGTTGTTAATAAAGCAAAAGAGTTAGGTATAAAAGCTATTGCCTTGTTTCCTGAAATACAAAAAAATAAAAAAGATATTCTTGGAAAAGAAGCGTTAAATAATGAAAATTTAGTATGTAACGCTGTAAGAAAAATAAAATCACAAATTCCTGATATAGGTATTATTTGTGACGTAGCATTAGATCCTTACACTATAAGTGGACATGATGGCATTGTAGTAAATAAAAAGGTACACAATGACAAAACTATAGAATTATTGTGTAAACAAGCCCTGGTTAATGTCCAGGCGGGTTGTGATATTATTGCCCCATCTGATATGATGGATGGACGCATACTAAGTATTAGAAAATATTTAGAAGAACAAGGTTTTTCAGATACAATAATTATGTCTTATGCTGCTAAATTCTCATCGAGCTTATATGAGCCTTTTAGAAATGCTATATCAGCATCAAGAAATTTAGGAAAAGACAAAAAGCGATCTTACCAAATGCAATACGGAAATTTAGAAGAAGCACTTCGTGAGGTTTCAATGGATATAAAAGAAGGAGCTGACATTATTTTAATAAAGCCAGGACTACCTTATTTGGATGTCTTACATTATGTAAAAAAGACTTTTAACTATCCCACCTTTAGCTATCAGGTCTCTGGTGAATACGCTATGATACAAAACAGTATTATTGCCGGTACATTTAAAAAGGAAGATATTATTCTTGAAGCTCTTAGTTGCTTCAGAAGAGCGGGAGCTGATGCAATATTAACTTATTTTGCTATTGATGCAGCACAGCTTGTTATAAAAGGAAACTTTTAAACTATAGTATTTTTCCTCTTTCTATCCGAATTATTTCTGAATTAATCTTTTTTGAATAAGTTTCATCTGACTCAGTTATTAAAGCAATCAAATTCAACTTACTCAAACTTTTTATTAATTCTACCAGCCTATCTGCTAAGGCAGGAGCTACTCCCTCAAATGGCTCGTCTAATAGTAAAAGTTTTTTTCCTACTATCATAGCTCTTGCCAAAGAAACAAGTTTTTGTTGCCCTCCAGATAATTGGAAGGAACTTCTATCAAGGAAATTTTTAATTTCTGGTATAAACTCAAGTACTCTATCTAATTCTTGTTTTTCAGAAGTTTTATTTTTTAGCAGCCATACCGGTGTTAATATATTTTCTCTAACATTGAGTTCTGGAACTAGTCTCCTATCCTCGGGCATATATCCTATACCTAATTTACTCATTAAATGTGAATTTGTATTTGTAAGATTTTTATCTTCAAAAATAATACTTCCTTTTCTTATTTTTAATACTCCTATAATAGATCTCATAAGTGTTGTTTTACCAGCACCATTTCTACCTATGATACTTGAAAATTTTTTTACCTTTAGATTTAAATCAGATAAAATGTTTATATTTTGAATATCAACATGTAAATTTTTAATTTCAAGCATTTCTATCCTACTATATATTTTTTAACATCTTTCTTTGACAAAACTTCTTGAGGATTTCCATCTGCAATGATTTCACCATTGTAAAAAGCTATAACTCTCCTTGAAAATTTTTCTACAATCTCCATATCGTGCTCAACAAACATTACAGAAATATTCAAAGCCTCTAAGGAGGAGATAATACTTTGCATTAATTTATTCTTTTCATCTGAACTTACTCCAGAAGTAGGCTCGTCAAGTAATAAAATTAGAGGATTGCCTTGAATAGCTATTAAAATGTCTAAAACTTTTCTTACACCTTGAGGTAAGGTGTTTGCTATCACATCCTTGCTAGATATAAGATTAAATTTTTCTAGCATATCTTCAGATAGAAGAACATTTTCTTTATTAACTGCCTTTTCACTAATTGTATTTTGTTTATTTTTTGCAACAAGATGTGCAACTATTATATTTTCCAATACACTCAGGTTTTCAAAAATCTGTGGTATTTGGAAAGATCTATGTATACCTATTTTTTTTATATCTTGAACACTTTTTTTAGTTATGTTTGACTCTTTTAGAAAAATTTCTCCTTCATCAGCTTTAGTATATCCAGTTATCATATTACAGAATGTAGTCTTTCCTGCCCCATTAGAACCTATTACACCTATTGTTTCATTATTTTGCATGCTAAAATTAATATTATTGGCAGCAACAACTGAACCAAATTTTTTATATAAATTTTTGACTTTTAATAGCATCTATCTAGTTTTTCTTTTAAATAATGAACCAATGCCATTAGGCAAATAAACTATAGCAATAATTAGAATAATACCAATTATCAATTGCCAAGTATTTGGAAAATAATAAAGGGCAAAACTTCTTATAAACTCAAAAAAAAGAGAGCCTACTATAGGTGCAAATACGTTTGCAGTTCCAGATAATATTGCAACAAAAACAAATTCTCCAGATTTAGTCCAATAAGCTGTATCTTCTGGAGTAATGTGTCCTATCAATAAAACCATCAGAGCACCTCCTAAAGAGGCAAGAACTCCTGAAATAATATAAATCTTATGAATATGTATATTAACATTTATCCCTAAATAAGATGACCTTATTTCATTCTCTTTAATAGCATCTAGCATTTTTCCAGCAGGAGAATTTAAATACTTCATAACACAAAACATTGATATACCACTAGTTACTAGAATAAAAAAATAAGATAATAAATTAAGTCTAGTAGATTCTTTATTGTATAAACCTAAATAGGAAATATCCTTTATTCCAAACCCATCTGTTGATCCTAAAGAAATACTTTTTACTATAATACCAAATAATATCATTGAAAGAGCAAGATTAAGCATAGCAAAAAAAATACCTCTAAATTTTCGTACAAAAAAACCTAAAATTAGTGATACAAAAAAAGATACTATTATAGATATTAGTACAAGAAAAACCGCCTCAGTAATGCCTAAAAAATTATAACACATAGCTACAGAGTATCCTCCCAGGCAATAATACATTCCGTGTCCAAAAGATATTAAACCAGTTCTCATTAACATTAATAACCCCAGAACTACAAGACCATTGCTAAAAGAAAGGCATATAGTATTTAGACTCCAAGCAGGAAAAAAAAACCAGCTAATTAAAAAAAACAATAAAAAAAATATTAAAATAAAAATATTGAGGTCTATAGCTTTTTTAAACATCAAATTTTCCTAATCTCTTTTGTTCCAAAAAGTCCTTCAGATTTAAATGATAGAATTATAGCCATTACAAAAAAAACAATAAATAATTCAAATTGTGGAAAATAAAAAATTGCTAAAGTACGACAAAATCCTATTATCAAAGCCCCGACTGCTGCGCCTGTAATACTACCTAGACCACCTGTTACAACAACTGCAAATGCTAACACAATTACTTCTACTCCTATACCTGGCACTACTGAAATCATTGGAGCAGAGATAGCACCTCCTAAACATCCTAATATACAACCAATTAAAAAAGTCAGAATAAATACTTTATTAACATTTATACCCAGTATTGAGGAAATTTCTTTATCAAAGATTACAGTTAAAAGTATCTTTCCAGCCTTTGTTTTCTTTATCACGTAATTAAACCCTCCCCAAATGATTAAAGCTAAAAATATAATTGCTAAATCATATAGAACATATGGTAGGCCTAGAATATTTATATTTCCAAGCAACATTCTTGGCTGATAAGGAAGATATGAACTTGTTCCAAAAAAAATTTTCATTAAATCTTCAAATATTAAAAAAAGACCGTAAGTAACAAGGACTATTACTATTTCATCTCTATGATAAATTTTTGTTAAAAAAATTCTTTCAATGAATAGGCTTAGGATTATGCCTATTAATAGAGCAGATATAGGAATAAATAATAATGTTAGGTATTGGTTATCTGTAATGTTATTCACGTACCATCCAATTAACCAAGCGTTAGTATAGGCACCAAAGGCATACAAACTTCCATGTGCAACATTTAGAACCTTCATTACACCATAAATTAGTGTTAGCCCGGAGGCTACAAGAAATAGCCATGAAGCATAAACGAGACTATCTAGAATAATAAAAGGTAAACTACTAAACATAATATAAATTTAAGGTAATGAAATTTTTACTAATTTGCACTAAAATAATAATAAAAGCTATATGCTAACTAATAACATTAAAAATAGACAATTCTCTATTGCCCCTATGATGGGTAAGACAGATTCATTTTTTTGTATTCTTTCTAATTTAATTAATAATAATATAAAAGTTTATACAGAAATGATTCATGCAGAAAGTATTTCTAGAAAAAATTCTTTAGATAACTACAAAAATTTAAAAAATATATCTAACATTACCTTACAAATTGCAGGAAATAATCCAAAAGTTTTAGCTAAGGCTGCAACCTACGCAGAAGATATAGGGTTTGAAGAAATAAATTTAAACTGTGGATGTCCAAGTTCAAGAGTTGTCTCTGGAAAATTTGGTATTTCTCTTTTAAAAAATCCTAAATTAGTGAGTGAATGTGTTGCAGCAATCAAGAAAAAAGTATCTTGTAAAGTTAGCATTAAAACAAGAATAGGCATTGAGGACGAAGGAACAGATGAAATTTTAGATGTTTTTATTGATACAGTTAATCAAGCTAAAGTAAGTAAGTATATAATTCACGCCAGAAAAGCTATTCTAAATAAAATATCCACTAAAAAAAATCTTATTATTCCGAAATTAGATTACGAAAGAGTATTTAGACTTAAAGATAAATTTAATAAAAATATTATTATCATTAACGGAGGATTTTTAAATACTACAGACTACGATGAAGTACTTAAAAAAGTCGACGGAATTATGATTGGACGTGAGGCTTATAAAAATCCTTGGATATTCAATCAAGACAAAAATCTTAGTTTTGAAATGAAGAAAAGAATTATTGAAAAATATTTAAGTATATTAGAATTACATTTTAAAAAGCAAAGATTTAATTTTAAAGCATTAACTCATTTATACTATATCTTTAATAATCATCCTGGATCAAAACATTGGAAACAATTATTAAATATCTCAATTAGAAATAAAAATTTAAAGTGCTTATTTAATTATTTACGCTATAATGAATAATATGTTATCAAAATATCTAAACACATTATTTAACTTAATATTTCTAGCTTTTTTTTTGTTAATAATCAACTCATGTGCGCACTATAAAATTAAAGAGTTAGAAAATAGTGACTTTAAAAGTGAAAATGTTTTTACACTAGTTAGTAAAGCATATAAAGACTTTGCTAAATTTGAACTTTACGACATGCATGATGAGTTAGACGCAAATTATTTTGCTTACAAAGCCCTTCTTGCACTAAAAGAAAAGAAAGTTTTTCCTGAAAATCCTGAACAATGGAATATCCCCAAAGATAAGTTAGATGAACTAAAAGAAAACTATAATTTAATAAATGCTTTATTAGACAGAAAAGACCATATGATAAAACCAAAACAATTTGCTAAAATGTTAACCGGTTATGATTGTTGGGTAGAACAATTAGAAGAAAATTGGCAATTTGATGATATAGAAAACTGTAGGAGTAAATTTTATACCAACTATGATAAAATTGTAGTTGCAAGACAAGAAACAACAAACGTAGTCTCACAAAAGGATTCGTCCATTCAGTCTAAAAGCAGTTCAACATCTAAAAATAATAATGAAAAAGAAGTTAATAAAGTATTTCATGTTAGAGTTTTCTTCAGCTTTGACAGTCATATTTTAGATGAACTAGAAACCTCTAAACTAGATAATATTATAGAGAATGCTTCTTCAAATAAAGACCTTGGCTTATATATTGAAGGACATACAGATACAAAAGGTTCTGAAAAATATAATTTTACATTGTCAAATAAAAGAGCAAATTTTATTAAAAATCTTTTAGAAAAGAATAATGTTTCTAATAGAATAACTATAGAAGCTTTTGGCGAAAAGAAACCTTTATTCTTAACTAAGGACAATGTGAAAGAGAAAAAAAATAGAAGAGCTGAAATCACCTTAAAATAAAAAATTATGATACCAAGATATTCAACTTCTGAAATGACTAAGATATGGAGTACAAATAATAAGTATAGGATTTGGCTTAGGATAGAAATACTTGCTTGTGAAATACAGGAAAAATTGGGTAATATTCCAATTAATACTACTAAAGTGATAAAAAAAAGAGCCAATTTTAATGAAAATAGAATTTTAGATATTGAAAAGGAAACTAAACACGATGTTATTGCATTTCTTACAAATGTTGCTGAATTTGTTGGCGAAGAGTCTAAATATATCCATCAAGGACTAACATCTTCTGACGTTCTAGATACCTGTTATTCCTTACAATTAGTAGCAGCATCAAATTTAATTATTAAAAGACTAAAAACTCTTCTTAAAAACCTAAAGATAAGAGCATTACAACATAAAAAGTTGTTAACAATTGGAAGAAGTCACGGAATTCATGCAGAACCAACAACAATAGGATTAAAATTTGCTTATGCTTATGCCGAATTTGAAAGGGCACTAAAAAGGACAGAAATTGCTAAAAAAGAAATATCTGTTTGTAAAATGTCTGGTCCTGTAGGTACCTATTCGAATATTTCTCCTAAAGTTGAAGAATATGTTGCAAAGAAACTAGGTTTGAAATCAGAATTAATTTCTACACAAGTTATTCCCAGAGACAGACACGCAGTTTTCTTTACTAATTTATCGATACTTGCTTCCTCTGTAGACAGATTAGCTACTGAAATAAGGCATTTGCAGAGAACAGAAGTTTTAGAGGTGGAAGAATATTTCGAAAAAGGCCAAAAAGGAAGTTCAGCGATGCCTCATAAGAGAAATCCTGTACTTTCTGAAAACTTGTCAGGGTTAAGTAGATATCTTAGAAGTATTTGCGGTTCTAGTTTAGAAAATATAGTATTATGGCATGAAAGAGATATTTCTCATTCCTCTGTTGAAAGAATAATAGGTCCAGATGCTACAATAGCAATGGATTTTGCCTTAAAAAGATTGAATGATGTTGTAAAAAATCTAATAGTATATCCAGAAAATGTAACCAATAATCTAAATAGACTTAAAGGTCTTCATTTTAGTCAAAAAATAATGTTATTTTTAATTACTAAAGGTTTAATTAGAGAAGAGTCTTACCAGTTAGTTCAAGCATCTGCTATGAAGACTTGGGAAAGTATAGGAAAACAAAGAGGAAAGACTTTCTTAGAAAATCTATATGCAAATAAGTTTGTTAAGAAAGTAATTAAAAAAAAAGAACTAGAAAAAATGTTTGATAACAGTAGTTACACAAAACATATAAACTACACTTTTAAGAAAATTTTCAAATGATACTATATTTTCTTTTAATGTTTTTTTTAAATGTGTACATTATTCATATATAGAAACAAATTATCAGATTGGCCATTATTAATTGCTACAAATAGAGACGAGCAACTTAATAGAAAATTCTATGCTCCCAGTTTCCACTGGAAAGGTTTTCCTAATATTTTTGCAGGTAAAGACCTACTTAAAGGAGGTTCTTGGCTTGGAATTAATAAAAATGGATTATGTGTAGCAATTTTAAACAGAGAAGGTTTAATTACAAAGAATCCTGGAATAGTTAGTAGAGGAAATTTAGTAATAGAAGCTTTAAAATACTCAACTGCAAAAGAAGCAAGCTATGTGATTTTTAAAAAATTAGAAAACTTTTATAATAATTTTAATTTATTCATAGGAGATAATACCAGTGCTTATTGGATAAAGTATCATAATAAAAAAAAACTTATTAAGCCCATACCTTATGGTCATTCCATGATTGATAAACATGATCTAAATGATTCTTCTTCTAATAAGCAAAAGATATATAGTAAAATTTTTAAAAGTCTTGAAATACCTAACCCGGAGAAAAATAATTTTAAAGATTGGAAAAATATGCTTAAAATGAAAATAAGATATAAAAACTTTAAAAACACAGAAGTATATATTGAAGATCTGAAAAAAAACTATGGTACAGTTTGTTCTTCTATTATTGGTATGCCAAAAACATATAATAAAAACAAAAAGGCATTCTGGTTATACTCTGATAGACTAGATAAAAGTAAAAGATTTTTATTTTTGTCACCATTTCAAAGGTAAATTAATGAAGTTAATTTTAGAAGGTAAAGCAAAAAAAATATATTCAACACCAAATAGAGAAACTTTAGTACAATATTTTAAGGACGACACCACTGCATATAACAATAAAAAAAAGAAAAAGTTTTCCAATAAAGGTGTCATTAATAACTTTATATCAGCTAATATTTTTTCATTTTTGAAAATTAACAAAATAGAAAATCATTTTATAAAGAGATTAAGCGAAAGAGAACAATTAATAAAAAAGGTCAGCATTATCCCTATAGAAGTGGTTGTAAGGAATATAGCTGCTGGAAGCATTTGTAAAAATCTGGGAATTAAAATAGGAAGAAAAATTTCACCTCCATTAATAGAATTTTATTTAAAATCTGACGATTTAAATGATCCTATGTTAAGTGAGCAACACATCTTATATTTAAATTTATGTACGCATAAAGAACTTAAAAAAATTATAGAAATAGCAAGAAAGACAAACCTTCTTTTGATCAAATACTTTAAAAACATAAGAATAGATTTAGTCGATTTTAAAGTTGAATTTGGAAAATATAAGAAAAAAATTATTCTTGCTGATGAAATTAGTCCTGATAGTTGTAGATTATGGGATAAAAAGACCAATAAAAGCTTAGATAAAGATATATTTAGAGAGAGTAAAGGAAATTTATTAGATGCCTATAATATAGTTTTTGATAGAATTAAAAAGAAATATTATGAATTATAAAATAGAAATATGCGTAAAATTAAAAAATGATGTATTAGACCCACAAGGAAAGGCTATTCAAAAGGCAGCTTATAGCATGGGATTAAAAAATATATCGGAAATTAATCAAGGAAAATTCTTCGAGATAGTAATTAGAAATGCTAACAATTTGGATAAAGCAAAAAAATTAGCCAGTGAACTAGCTGATAAATTATTAGTAAATAAGATTATAGAAAACTATGAAATAGCATCAGTAAAGAAAATATGAAAATCAGCATTATAGTTTTTCCAGGGTCTAATTGTGATCAAGATATTAAAAACAGTCTAATTTCTTGTATGAAAATTACACCCAAAATGGTCTGGTATCTTGATGAATTTTCATTAGATACTGATTTGGTTATTATTCCAGGAGGTTTCTCATATGGAGATTATTTAAGAAGTGGAGCTATTGCATCTAAAAGCTCTATTATGAAGAAAATTATCTCTATATCAAAAAAAGGAATACCAATCTTTGGAATATGCAATGGTTTTCAAATATTAACAGAAGCAAATTTACTTCCTGGCACTCTAGTTCTAAATAATAGTTTAAAATTCATATGTAGAAATGTATTCTTACAGATTTCAAACAATGATAGTTTATTTTCTAAATTTTATAAAAAAAACGAAATTATAGAATTACCTATTGCACATAAAATGGGAAACTTTAGAATAAGAGATAAGGACCTATCGTCCCTTATAGATAATAACCAAATAATAATGCGCTATTGCTCCATGCTAGGGGTTTGTGATGATACAACTAATCCAAATGGTTCTATTCATAATATTGCGGGTCTTATAAATAAAGAAGGTAACATTTTTGGAATGATGCCCCATCCAGAAAGATATTATAATAATATTAATAAGGACTTGCATATGCAAAAAATAATAAAATCATTGTTATCATGAGTGTTAGTATAACCAAAAATATAATAAAGCGTTTAGGTTTGAAACCAGAAGAATATGAAGAAATTAAGATTATATTAAATAGAACGCCTTCAATAACAGAATTATCTATATTTTCTGCAATGTGGAGTGAGCACTGTTCATATAAGTCATCAAAGTTTTGGTTAAAAAAACTTCCTACAGAAGGAGAATGTGTTATACAAGGGCCTGGAGAGAATGCCGGAGTTATTGATATAGGCATGAACAATGCAATAGTATTCAAAATAGAAAGTCATAATCATCCCTCATACATAGAACCTTATCAAGGTGCAGCAACAGGAGTAGGTGGAATTATGAGAGATATATTTACTATGGGAGCGAGACCTATTGCGAATCTTAATTGCTTGAGATTTGGTGCGTTGAAAAATAAAAAAACTAAGTACCTATTTAATGGTGTTGTTTCTGGTATCGGTGATTACGGAAATTGCACTGGCATACCTACTGTTGGTGGAGAATGTACATTTGATAAAAGATATAATAATAATATTCTAGTAAATGCAATGACAGTAGGAATAGCAAAAAGAGATAGGATTTTTTATGCTAAAGCCGGTAATACTGATAATCTTGTTGTCTATGTAGGCTCCAAGACAGGAAAGGATGGTATACATGGAGCTAGTATGTCCTCAGGATCATTCAATAAAGAAACTGAAATTTTGAGACCTACTGTTCAAGTAGGAGACCCTTTTGCAGAAAAGCTTTTAATGGAGGCCTGTTTGGAATTAATGAAAAAGAATGCAATAATAGGCATACAAGATATGGGGGCTGCAGGATTAACTTCATCAACAGTTGAAATAGCTGCATCAAATAAAAAAGGAATAAAAATTAACTTAGACAAAATACCATTAAGGAATGCTAATATGGCACCTGAAGACATAATGTTGTCTGAAAGTCAAGAAAGAATGCTTTTGATATTAGCTCCTGCTAAATTAAAAATTGCAAAAAATATTTTTAAAAAATGGTCTCTTGACTTTTCTATTATAGGAAAAATTATCGATAAGGAGAATATTATCATTTACAGCAAAAAAGAAAAAGTGGCAGATATTCCTTTAACATCATTAGTGGCAACAAAATATTATAAAAGAAATTTTACATATTACAGTAATAAAAATGAAAAAAGAAAATATCCCAAAATAACTATAGCTTCTGTTGTAGAAAAATTACTTAAAACAGTTGATTTTGGTTCCAAAGAATTTATCTGGCAACAATACGATCATATGATTACGAGAAATGTAATTAATAGAATGGGTCAAAATGCTAGTATAATCAAAACAAATATTGGATATCAAGCTATTGCAGTTACTACAGATTGTAATATTTATTACTGTGAGTCAGACCCTTATTTAGGTGCTATACAAGCAATATCAGAAAGCTATAGAAACATCAGCTCCGTAGGAGCGACTCCACTAGCAATAACTAATTGCTTAAATTTTGGAAATCCTGAAGAAAAAGCTATTATGGGACAGTTTGTATCGACCATTAAAGGCATGCGTGAAGCAGCCCTTAAACTAAAATTGCCTGTAGTTTCTGGAAATGTTTCGTTTTATAATGAAACAAATGACGTAAATATACCTCCTACGCCACAAATTGGTATAATTGGTCATTTAAAAGATTTCAGAAAATCCACCTCAACAAATTGCTTTTCTAAAAATGACAAAGTTTATGTTATTGGAAATACAAAAGGACATCTTTCATGTTCTTCTTATGAAAGATTATTTTATAATTATGAAAAAATAAAAAGAAAGTCTTGCCCCCCATCGGTTAATCTTGAACAAGAAATTAAAAATGCAAATTCAATTAGGCTTTTAATAGCTAAGAATTTAATATCCTCTTGTCATGATGTTTCTGATGGTGGAATAGTTATGGCTATTGTTGAAATGTGCTTATATTCAAAGGAACAAATAGAATTGAAGAAATCATTAAAAGACCATTCCTTTCGATTTGGTGAAGACCAATCAAGATATATAATTACATCTTCAGAAAAGAATTCACTAAAAATTGAGAAATTACTAAGATCTAAAAACATAGAATTCCTCGAAATTGGTAGAGTTGTAGAAAAAAAGAGTATATTGAATTTTCCCGATAAAAGTTTAATATCTATATATAAAATAAAAAAATTTATAAAATCATGGCATAAAGATTTGGTTTAACAATGGGAATGAAAAAAAATGAAATAGAAGAATTAATTAAGGCAAATATACCTGATGCTAAGGTTGAAATTACAGATTTGGCAGGAGATGATAATCATTATGCAGCTAAAGTAGCTTCTAAACTATTTAAAGACAAAAGNAANGTTCAACAACATAAAATGGTATATGATGCACTTGAAGGTAGAATGGGAGGTGTATTGCATGCCCTCTCTCTGACTACTGAAATACNAAAAGAATAATTATTAGGAGATTAAAATGGACAACATTTCAAAACAAATAGAAATTAATAATAAATCTGATGATGTAGTGCTATATATGAANGGCGACCCGACATTTCCTCAGTGCGGNTTTTCCTCTACAGTAGTTCAAATTTTAAAGCATCTTGGAATTGCTTTTAAATCTTATGACGTCTTGCAAAATGAAANTTTGAGGGAAGGAATAAAAGCTTTTAGTAATTGGCCTACAATTCCTCAACTATATGTCAAAGGTGAGTTTGTAGGAGGTTGTGATATAATTCGAGAAATGTTTGAAAAAGGAGAACTTAAGAAGCATTTCGAAGACAACTCTATAAAAGTTGAAATATAATAAATCTATCTTGAATAGAATTCCACAACCAGGTTGGGCTCCATCTGAACAGGATAAGGAATATCGCTTAACTTTGGTAATCTTATGAGTCTTCCTACTATTTTATTTTTATCAAATTCTAAATAATCTGGAATATCTCTTGGTGCTTTGTCTGTGGTTTCCAAAACTACAGGGTGTTGTAAGGATTTTTTTCTAACACATATTATATCTTTTGTAGAAACACTAAAAGAAGGTATTGTNACCCTTTTGTCATTTACTTCTATATGTCCATGATTTATCAACTGCCTTGCAGCAAATACAGTAGGGGCTATATTCATTCTGTAAATAATTGCATCTAGACGAGTTTCAAGGAGAGAAACTAAATGCTCACTAGTATCACCTTTCATTTTTAGTGCCTTTTGGTAATATTTTCTAAATTGTTTTTCTGAGATGTTTCCGTAATAACCTTTTAGTTTCTGTTTTGCAAATAATTGGATACCATAATCGGACATCTTCTTTCTTTTTGATCCATGTTGTCCAGGTCCATATTCTCTCCTATTAAAAGGAGATTTTGGCTCTCCCCATAGATTACAACCTAGTCTTCTATCTATTTTACTTTTTGGTTCTGTTCTCTTACTCATAATATTAATTCTGAAATGTTACTTGTCTTTATTAATATGTCAATTATTTATTTTTGTATTTAATTAAAGCTCTTAATATACTAAATAAAATTTTCAAATCTTTTTCAGATAAATTAGCATTTGCAATAAAATTTTTTAAGTTAATGCTTAATTTATTGTTTTTTTCTAAATTCTTGTAAAAACCTATATCATANAGGAGCTTTATTAAGCTAGTGCTAAAATGATTTACTTTATCTTTATTCGCATACTCAAGTTTTCTACTTTTATAAAGAAGTTTATCTTTTTTATTATTTAATAGAAACCATTCATAACATAAAATATTCACAGCCATGGCTAGGTTGAGAGAACCAAAACCTTCATTCGTAGGAATTCTTACAATTAAATTGGCTTGGGATAAATCATTATTTGATAATCCTGATTTTTCAGCACCAAATAAAAAGCCTATATTTTTGTCTTCATATTTCATCTGNATAGATCTAATTAGTTTTCTTGGCTCAAATATTTTTTTCTCTAAATCTCTTTCTCTAACAGTAGCAGCACACAAAAGATTAATACCCTGTAAAGCATCTTTAAGATTATGATAAACTTTTGTATATTTTCTTATCAAATCAAAAGCTCCTGCTGAAGATGCGATAGACTTACTATTTGGCCATTCAACCTTAGGATTNACTATTCTGAGATGCTTGAATCCAAAATTCACCATTGTTCTAGCAACCATTCCTATATTTTCAGGTAATTGAGGGTTTTTTAAGATAATAATTGGGTCAAAAAAAAGTATACGCCTTTTTTTATTTGTTCCTGCCATCTAATTTATTGATCAAATAAATTTGTAATTGGGTATCTTCTCTCTTTTCCAAAGGATTTTATAGACAATTTTACACCAGGAGGAGACTGTCTTCTTTTATATTCAGACTTAATAAGTAAATTTCTAATTTTTACTACCAATTTCTTTTTAAAGCCTTTTTTTATAAGGTCATCTATGGAATATTCTTTTTCAATTAAATAAAAAAGTATTTTATCAAGAATATCATAAGGAGGCAAACTATCGGTATCCTTCTGATTAAAATTAAGTTCTGCTGAAGGTTCTTTAGTAATAGAGTTTATAGGAATAGTAGTACCGTCAGGTCCCAANAAATTGTGATTACTTTGGGAATTTCTCCATTTTGATAAACTATAGACTTGGGTTTTGTAAATATCTTTTAAAACATTAAATCCTCCGTTCATATCACCATAGATGGTTGAATATCCAACTGACATTTCGCTTTTGTTTCCAGTACTTATCAATAAATAAGAAAAATTATTAGAGTAAGCCATAAGTAGTATGCCTCTTATTCTTGATTGTAGATTCTCATTCGTAATATTTCTCATTTTGCTCTTAAATTTTTTTTTAAGTATATCAATATATGTTTTGTGTATTTCTTTTATTTGAATGATTTGAGTTTTAATATTCAAAACTTTTGCTAGTTGCTTGGCATCTTGAAGACTGCTTTTTGATGAATACATTGAAGGCATTAATAATCCTATTACCCTATCATGGCCTAATGCATCAACAGCTATTGTTGCACTTAATGCAGAGTCTATGCCTCCAGATAGCCCTAAAATAACCTTTGTAAAAGAGTTTTTCCTAACATAGTCCCTTAAGCCTATAACCAATGCATTCCAGATATTTTCCATTTCTGATAATTCCGGGCTACATTGAATATTTGGATTTTCTTTTTTATAATTTAAATTTATGATTTTAATATCTTCACTCCAATAGTTCAGTTGCTTTAGAACATTACCTTTGGGACCAATTAAAAAAGAGCCTCCGTCAAAAACTAACTCATCTTGACCTCCTATTTGATTGATATAGGCTAATGAGATACCAGACATTTTTGTTATCTTTCTTGCTGCTTCTTTTCTTTGTGCATCTTTCTCAAAATCATAAGGCGAAGCATTAATGCTTAAGAAAATATCTGCTCCTTGTTTCATTAAATGTTTAGGTAGTTCTTTCGTCCACATGTCTTCACAAATTAACAATCCTAATTTATGATTTTTGTGTTTGATACAATCGTATTTTTTTCCCGATACAAAGACTCTTTTTTCATCAAATACTCCATAGTTAGGTAAATTATTTTTATAAATAATTTGTTTTTTTCTTTTATAAAAAAAGACGGCTGCATTTCTCACTTCATTTTTGTATTTGAGTGGAGCTCCAACTATAACTGCAATCTCTAAATCTCTACATCGAACTTTAATCTTATCGATGTAGTCATTAATTTCATGTATGAAACTTGCTCTAAATATTAAATCTTCCGGTGGATAACCCGACAAAGATAGCTCAGGAAAAATAATAAGATCGGCTTTTTTGTTGAATTTTTCAGTAGTTTTTAATATTTTTTTAAAGTTATTTCTAATATCACCTACTGTTGGATTGATTTGAGCTAAAACAATTTTGTAATCCTTCATCTTATTTTATTCCTTTTAACAAGAATTCTCTTCCTTTTTTTACTAAATCAGTATTACCGTATCTAATTACATCTGCTGTAGCATAAGTTTCTGTCCAATCATCAGGTATATAAGAGCCTGTTCCTATAATATCAACTGGTACTTTTATATTTCCAAATAACTTACACTTTAAAGCTGTAAAACCAGATGAAGCAATTATGTTTACCTTTCTCCATCCATTTTCATTTAGCATATTTCTTAAATGTATTACAGCTGCTGCACTTACTCCTGCTCCTACTAGCCATTTTAACTCTTGTTCATTTCTATAACTTCGAATTGATTTTGGATTATGTTTTTCAAGTATCTCATAGGATTTTTCAAGATTTAATCCTTCGATATATCTTCCGCCGTGTGTGTCTAATCTTATAGATAGTTGCCCTTTGTTTGCAAGTGTACTAAATTTTTTACAAACATCTAGGGCATCCGAAATTTCTTTTCCGAAATAATCAACTAAAATTGTTAAATTTTCTTTTGGATTACACTTTCTATATAATTCAGCTGCCTTTAATGTTGATCCTGCATAACCTATTAGTGAGTGCGGCATTGTTCCTAATCCATCTTTTTTATTGAAGAAATGGGCTGTTGATTTACATGAAGTGCCAATAAAACCCTTTGCTTTTTTTTCTTTTATTGCTTTTTTTGAACCTATACTGGCTCCATATGCCATTAGCTCATGCATTTGAGCGCCTGCGCAATGCCTTGCATCCATGGCTAAAAACTTAGTTTCTGGCATTTCACTGCACATTGTAAAAGCATTGTATGCAGCCACTGAAGCAGGTCCTATTAATTGAAGATAAATTGTTTCCAACTCTACAAGTTTAGAAAATTTTCCCGTAATATACATAAGGGGTTCCCCTGCTCCTACCCAAGAACCTTCTTTATGAAATAACCTGATATAAAATTTTGTTTTTCTTATTTTTTCAACTTTCTTTAGCCAATTTATAGCTAATCTTGGACAGAAAAGAACAGGTCTTCTCATAAAAATTGCATATGTGACTTTTATATCTTTATTAAACTCTACAATTTTTCTAGTTTTCCTAAAATAAAGATCTGTATTTAAATTTATAAAATCATCTATTGTCTTTTTAGACAAACTTACCCCTATTAATCTATTTTTAAAAACTGAGACAATTTAAATGCGAGGTCCAATCCTTGACTAGCATTTAGTCTTGGGTCACAGTGTGTGTGATATCTATTAGATAAATCTTCTTCTTTGATCTTTTGAGAACCACCTATACATTCTGTTACATCTAAGCCAGTTAATTCTAAATGAATGCCTCCTGGATAGCTTCCTTCATCTTTATGGACCTTAAAAAAAGCTTCAATTTCCTCTAAAATTTTATCAAATGACCTTGTTTTATAGCCTGTATTTGACTTAAAAGTATTGGCATGCATCGGATCACAAGACCATATAACACTCCTCTTAGATTTTTTTATTTTATTTATTAAACGAGGTAATTTTTTGTAAAGGTTTTCTGCTCCCATTCTTGTAATTAAGGTTATTCTTCCAGGATTATTTGAAGGGTTTAAAATATTAATAAGTTCTAATAAATATTCTTCATTAACACTTGGACCAATCTTTACTCCAATTGGATTCTCTATGCCACGCATAAATTCAATATGTGCCTCATCTAAATTTCTTGTTCTTTCTCCTATCCAAAGCATATGAGCGGAACAGTCATACCAACCTCCGTTAGTGGAGTCTATTCTGGTTAAACACTCTTCGTAATTTAATAGAAGAGCTTCATGACTAGTATAAAAGTCTACCTGGCTGAACTCAGGTAAGTTGTCTTTACTAAAGCCACAAGCTTTCATAAAGTTAAGTGCGTCTGTTATAGAATTAACAAGTTCAAGATACTTATCTTTTGTACCTTTTTTTACGAAATCAAGATTCCACTTATGAATTTTCTCCAAATCTGCAAAACCTCCTGTTGCGAAAGCTCTTAACAAATTTAAAGTATATGCAGACTGAGAATATGCTTCTAGCATTCTTTTGGGATTGGGTAATCGTGATTTTTCTTCAAAATCAATACCATTTATTATATCGCCTCTATAAGATGGTAGTTCTAGATTGTCTTTTTTTTCCATGTCTTCAGATCTCGGCTTTGCAAATTGTCCCGCCATTCTGCCAATTTTTACTACTGGAAGAGAAGTAGCATAGGTTAATACAGCTGACATCTGTAAAATTACTTTAAATGAGTCCCTTAGGTTATTAGCACTAAAATCCGAAAAACTTTCTGCACAATCTCCTCCTTGTAATATAAAAGCCTCCCCTCTAGATACTTTAGCTAATTTTTTATTAAGATTTCTTACTTCACCGGCAAATACTAAAGGAGGTAAATCTCTTAATTCTTTTTCTACCTTATCCACTAATTTAACATCTGGATATTTTGGCTGCTGCTTAATAGGAAGATTTCTCCATGAATTTCTTTTCCATTTTTTTTTCATAAAATTCTCTTTATCCATACATTCTACTTGCAGACTTAAAGGTTACAAATTCTTCTGCAACCGTTGGGTGAATAGCTAAAGTTCTTTTAAAATCATCAATTGTAGCCTTTGCTTCTATTGCAACACCTAAAATCTGTATTATTTCAGGGGCCTCTTCTCCAAACATATGTGCTCCTATAATCAGCCTATTTCTTTTATTAACTATTATTTTAATATAAGTAGCTGTTTTTTCTTTCACAATAGAATATTTCAAAGAATTAAATGTGCTCTCAAAAACTAGAAGTTTTTTAAACTTTAATTTTGCTTCTCGTTCAGTTAAACCTATTGAACAAATAGGTGGAGATGAAAATACTGCAGTTCCTATATTTTTTAAATTTAAATTAACTCTTTTTTTTCCAAAAATATTATCTGCTAAAGCATGTCCTTCAGCAATTGCAACTGGTGTTAGATTAATTCTATTAGTTACATCTCCTATGGCAAAAATATTTTTGACATTAGTCTCTAGTTTACTGTTTACTTTAATAGAAAAATCTTTTTCTTGCCTTACTGAAGCTTTGTTCAAACTTAAACCTTCGGTGTTTGGAATTCTTCCTATTGCTACTAAAACTTCATTTGCTTTTAAAGTTTTTTTTGAATTTTTTAGCTTAATAATTTTTAATTTTTCTTTTAATTCTATAGAATCAACTTCTTTATTATACAATACATTTACTCCGTTTTTAGCTAATGAATCTGATAGATGTTTTACTAAATCCGCATCAAACCCTTTTAGAATTTTGTTTCTACAGATTAAACTAACTTTCGAGCCAAGCAATGAAAATATAAAAGCAAATTCTATTGCAATGTAACCNGCNCCTATTATTNATAAAGACTTTGGTATTTTTTTTAATTGCATAATTTTATCTGAGTCCAAACAGTAATTAAAGCCTGGTACGTCTAATTTCTTTGGGTAACCACCAACTGCAACTATAATTTTTTTTCCAACTAATTGTTTATTATTTATTTCTACAGATNTTTTATTTAAAAAACTTGCTTTTCCTTTAAAAATGTCCACCCCTGAATTTTCTGCATTTACTGTATATATATCTTCTAATCTTTTTAATTCTTTATTTTTTGAANTAATAAAGTTTTTAAAATTATTCTTATAAGCTTTCAATTGCCATCCATAGTATTTAGAGTTGATAAAAGATTTTTTATAATTGGCAGCATAGTATAAAAGTTTTTTTGGTATACACCCTCTAATCACACATGTCCCGCCCATTCTATCTTGTTCACAAAGTGCTACTTTAGCACCGTAAGAAGCAGAAATTCTTGCTGCTCTGACACCACCAGATCCTCCACCTATTACAATTAAATCATAATTTTTTAACATATTATTTTATTGCCATCTAAAAAGTCTAATAAATTCCTTCTGTAGGATTTAAGAGTATATCTGTTTTTTACTTCTTGTAACCCATTTTTACTAAATTTGTTTAACATGTTCTTGTTTTTTTTTAATTCATTCAAATCCTTAGCTAATTTGGCAAGATTATCATCTTCTATTAACATCCCATTGTATCCAGACCTTATAATATCTTTGGGACCATTACATTTTGAGCAGATTACGGGAATTCCTCTTGCCATAGCTTCTAAAATAACANTCCCAAAAGGTTCAATTTTTGAAATTGAACAAAAAACATCAATTTCATTAAAAAAATCATTTTTATTTTTTATCCATCCTAATAATTTTATATTTTTATGATTTTTTACAAGCTTTATATATTTTTTCATTAAAGGGCCATCTCCTGCAATTAAAAGCTTAATATCTGGTATTTTCATGCAAACTTTAATTAAGTTTTCAAAACCTTTTTTATCTACTAACCGTCCCATTCCACCAATCGTGAATTTCTTATCCTTTTTTTTTCTTTTTAAAAAAAAATTTTTATCTATTTTATCGATGCAGTTAGGAAGATAATGAGCCTTCGTTATGCCAAAATAATTATTAATAGAATTTGTTGTTGTTTTATTAACTGCAAATACTACATCAAAATATTTCATCATTTTAATCTGTTTAAATTTATCTGTATGAAAAAATAAGACTACTGGTTTATTATTAAAATTTTTTTTAAAACTCTTTCCTAAATCAGCATTGTGTAAAAAAATAATATTTGATAATTTGACTTTTTCTTTTATGCCCTTACTTACCATACCTACTTTAAAAAGAAATTTTTCTTTATCAGAAATGCTTATTACTTCTACTTTATTATTTTCTTCAAATATGCTTTTTATATGAATATAAGTTGAGCTATCTTTAGGCAAAAAAAGATAAATCTTTTTAACATTATCTATCATAGCAGTTGATGACAATTCAATCATCTTTGAAATTCCTCCAATTTCTTTATCAAGAGAAATCACAGAAAAAATATTTTTGATAGAAGAATTAATGGTCTACACCGTCAATTGCAATATATTTAGTTTCGAGATACTCATCTATACCTTCTGCGGCACCCTCTCTTCCAACACCTGACTCTTTTACACCGCCAAAAGGAGCTACTTCAGAAGAAATTACCCCAGCATTAACTCCTATCATACCATATTCTAGCTCTTCGGCCATGCGCCATATCCTACCTATGTCTCTACTGTAAAAATATCCAGCTAAACCATACTTTGTATCATTAGCCATTTTTATTACCTCTTCTTCATTAGTAAATTTCACCAAAGGTGCAACTGGTCCAAAAGTTTCTTCATAGTAGATTTTCATTTTATTATTTATATCCTTAATAACAGTTGGCTGATAGAATTGTAATCCTGCCTTATCTATATCCCCTCCAGTGATAACTTTTGCACCTTTTTCTATAGCATCACTTACATGGTCTTGAACTTTTTCTAATGCTTTTTTCGTGATTAATGGTCCTATTTGAGCTCCTTCCGTTCTACCATCAGAAACTTTTAGTAATGCCGACTTTTTAGCGAACTTATCAGCAAATTCATCGTAGATTTTTTCATGTACAAAAATTCTGTTTGCAGAAACACATACTTGCCCGCTATTTCTATATTTATTTGCCATAGCTCCTTCCACAGCAGAATCCAAGTCTGCATCTTGAAAAACAATAAAAGGCGCATGCCCTCCTAATTCCATGGATACTTTTTTAATTGTCGATGCAGTTTTTGCCATTAAATTTTTTCCAACATTTGTAGAACCAGTAAATGAAATTTTTCTAACTAGTTCATTTGTGCACAATTCATTTCCAACTTCAGACACAGACTCTTCAGAGACAGAAATTAAATTAATAACTCCTTTTGGTACACCTGCTCTTCTTGCAAGCTCTACTAAAGCTGTGGCTGTAAATGGTGTGGACCCAGCAGGTTTAATTACAACAGGACAACCAGCTGCTAATGCTGGAGCTACCTTTCTAGTAATCATAGCAGCAGGAAAATTCCAAGGAGTGATAATGCCACAAACACCGATAGATTGTTTGATTGTCAAAATTCTTCTTCCTTTAATTGTGGTTGGTATTGTTTTGCCGTATGTTCTTTTTGCTTCCTCTGAAAACCATTCTGTAAACCAAGAGGCATATATTATTTCACCTTTTGAGTCAGCTATTGGTTTTCCATTTTCTAATGTCATAATAAGAGCTAGGTCATCTATATTAGCAAGAATTAAATTATGCCAATCTCTTATTATTTGTGACCGCTCCTTACTTGTCGTACTCTTCCATTTACTCCATGACTTATTAGCAGCTTCAATTGCTAAAATAGTGTCTTCTCTATTCATATCAGGCATAGTTCCTACTATCGATAAGTCTGAGGGATTTGAAATATTAAATTTCTTTTGAGAAATAGATCCTACCCACTCTCCATTAATAAAACCATTTTGCTTGAATAGTTCTTTATCTTTAATTTGCATTTAAACTCCTTCTATATATCATTTAAAAACATTGTTTCTTTCGTTGCTAGGCAATATAAACCAATATAGCAAAAGAAAATTACCTATTCCAGTTAAAGAAATCAAAAGCCACCAACCTGACTTACCAATATCATGTAATCTCCTTACACTTACTGATAAACCAGGTAAAAAAGTAAAAAAGAATAGAAATAGAGAAAATGACCCATACTCTTGATGAGAAAAGAAAATCTTATCTAACCTTAAAGCAAATAATGCTAATAATAACTCAAATAATCTCCAATACCAATATTCCGAACGAACTGCTACACCAGAAAAAATGGTATATTTAGAAAAACAAGAATTAATTGCTTGAAAGAAAGTCATATATTAAAATATTTAAATGAAAAATAATAAAATTACCTCTTGTATTATTAAAACGAAAATAGGAAATTTTCAAATCATTATTGATAATGGTTATCTTACAAAGGCTTACCCTTGTAATCTTAAAGAAAATATTTTTTCAGCTTCAGAATTAATATTTGTTAAAAATGATATAAATAAATATTTAGACGGAAAAAAAAAAACTTTTTCGATGAGAGTAAAACCCGAAGGAAGTAAATTTCAGAAAATAGTTTGGAAAGAAATAAAGAAAATTAAATATGGAAAAACTAAATCTTATTTTGAATTAGCTAAAAAGTTAGGAACCTCCCCTAGAGCTATAGGAAATGCCTGCTCAAAAAATAAGTGCTTGCTATTTATTCCTTGTCACAGAGTTATTAGGACAGACAAAACATTAGGTGGGTTTTTAATGGGAGAAAATATTAAAAAAAAACTATTAACGCTTGAGAAAAGTTTTTAATGTATTTCTATTGTGAAAGAATAATAGATGGTCCATACGGAGAACCACTTAATTCATTTACAAACATTTTTTTTTTAATAGCATCAATTTTAATTTTAAAAGATTCTTTTAAGCAAAAGGAATTACTATTACCTCTTATTGTTTTTTTTATTGGAATAAGTAGTTTTGCATTTCATACATTTCCTACAAAACTAAATAGCTCTCTAGATGTTTTTTTTATAGTTTCATTTATGGTCGTATACAGTTATAAAATTTACAAAAATAAGTTCGGCTTTAATAAAATTATTTCTTCTACAATAACTGTTTTCTTTATAGCATCAAGTTATTATCTAGGATACTATTTATCGACCTTTTTAATAGGAAGCTCTAGTTACTATATAGCTATAGTTTTTCATCTTTTTTTACTTTCTTACCTTTTTAAAAGAAAGCAAAATTATAATAAATCCTCAATTTATCTTTATTACGCTACGTTAGTATTTAGCATATCTCTTTTTTTTCGTTTCCTAGACCAGATTATTTGTCCATATTTAGATACAGGAACTCACTTCTTATGGCATATTTTTAATTCTATAGTATTGTATTTACTTATAAAATTCTATTTATTAACTCCCAACAGATCCACCCCAGAAAAACCAACCAATGCCAATAAAGAATAAAGTATTTCCATATAAAGAATGTTCTAATGTAACTATTAATAGTGAATTAGTTCTTTGATAAGTTTTGGCAAAAAAATAACCTCCAAAAATACTTAATATTGGCGCTACAAAATTTACTGAAAATATATGAGCAAAGCAAAATATTATTGCACTCATCAATATTAACTTTCTATAATTACCTAATATGGAAAAATACCTTAAGAAAAAAAAAGTACAAAAGATAAATTCTTGTGGAAAAGCAGACAGTATTGGATAAATCAAAAATATCTTCCACAAGATGTTTTCACTGTTTTTTTGAATAATAAAAAGTTTTTCTGGAAAAAAAAATTGAGTAATAAAAAAAAGCAAAATACTTGCTATTAGCCATCTTAAAGTAATAAATATTAAATAATCTTTATTTTTATTAAAATTTACTTTTAGAAATTTTCTTATTTCAATTTTTTTTTTATATACTAATAAGTAAATCATAGTTGCATAAAAAAAAACAATCCATAAAAATATTAGTATATATTCAGATAGGTTAAAAAAAACAATGCTAGAAGGAAAAACAATACCAAGTATTAGTAGTTCTATAAATTTTATGATTTTTATCATTAACAATTATATATAATTAAGTTATTCTCATTTAAAGTGAAAAATATATCTACCTCTGCATGTCCTCATGATTGTCCTAGTACCTGTGTCCTAGAAGTAACTCATACTAATAAAGAATTATTGTCAGTAAGAGGCAATAAGAATAATTCTTACACTAAAGGTGTAGTTTGTGCAAAAGTTTCAAGATACGCCGAACGTACTCATAGTAAAAAAAGACTCAAATATCCACTGAAACGTTTGGGAAAGAAAGGCAGTGGCGAATTTATAAGGGTATCATGGAATGAAGCAATAAAGATTCTTGTTGAAAAATTTAGCAGTATTTCTAAAAAATATGGTTCTTCTTCCATATGGCCTTACTACTATGCAGGAACTATGGGTCTACTGCAGAGAGATGGTATAAATAGGTTAAGGAATTTTTTCAATTTTTCTGGTCAATATTCAACTATTTGCAATACCTTGCCACAAGCAGGATGGCTTGCGGGAGTTGGATCTTTAATGGGAAGTGATCCAAGGGAAATAATACACTCAGAAGAAATAATTATGTGGGGGGGTAATCCAGCTTCCACACAAGTTAATTTTATGAAGCATGTTCAATCAGCCAGGAAAAAAAATAATGCTGGCTTCGTTGTAATTGATCCTTATGAAACGAGAACTGCAAAAATAGCAGATCTCCATATCAAACTTATTCCAGGAACTGATGCAGCGCTTGCTTGTGCTATAATGCATAATTTAATTAAAAATAATCAAGTAGATTTGAAATATTTACAAGACTATACAAAAGACTACCTTAAATTAAAGAGTCATTTAAAAAAAAAATCACCTAAATGGGCATCTAAAATTACTGGTGTACCAATTAAACAAATTAATCAAATATCAGATTTGATAGGAAAAAAAAGAAAAGTTTTTTTCAGATTAGGTTATGGTTTTACAAGACATAGAAATGGTTCTTTTAATATGCATGCTGTAACTTGCATACCTGCATTGACAGGAGCATGGAAATATCTTGGGGGTGGAGCATTTTATACAAATGGAGGCATTTATAATATAAACAAAAAACTGATAGAAGGCTTAGAATTCAAAAATAATAATATGAGACAATTAGATCAATCGAGAATTGGTCCAATTTTAAATAACCATAGTAATACATTGGTAGACAAAAATATTGTTAAAGCGCTTTTTATACAAAACACCAATCCTCTAGTAGTTGCACCAGAAACTAAACTTGTAAGAAGAGGTTTTGCAAGGAAAGATTTATTTGTGTGTGTTCATGAACAATTTATGACAGAAACTGCAAAATATGCTGATTTAGTCTTGCCAGCAACCAGTTTTGTTGAACATAACGATATTTATATATCTGGTGGACATCAACATATAACATTTGGGCCTAAATTAATAGAAGAAGTTGGAGAGTCCTGGTCTAACCATAGATTAATAAATACCTTAGGAACAGCATTGAAAGGAGATAGTAAAGTTTTTTCTTTGTCAGAGGAAAAAATGATCGATAAAACCTTAAAACTTTCAAAGATAGGTGACTTACAAACTTTAAAAAAAGAGAATTTTATTGACTTACAACCATCCTTTAGAAAAGCCCACTTTCTAGATGGGTTCGGTCATAAAGATAAAAAGTTTCATTTCTCTCCTAATTGGAAAAAAAATGACTCTAAATTTAATAAAATATTTAACCTACCTGACTTTTATCCTATTGTAGAAAAAAAAACAAAATACTATCCCTTTAAACTAATAACAGCACCAGCCCATAACTTTTTAAATACTTCTTTTACTGAAACTGTTACTTCTATAAAGATAGAAAAAAAACCTACTCTAAAAATGCACCCTTCTGATATGAAAAAATTAAAGATTGAAGAAAATGAATTAGTAAATATTGGAAATAAAAGAGGAATAGTAAAGATACATGTTACAGAATTTACTGGCTTGCTAAAAGGAGTTGTTGTAGTTGAAGGAANATGGCCTAATGAATATTTTATTGGTAATTTAGGAATTAATGCTTTAGTAGGTTCAGATAGACCTGAGCCGTCNGGNGGAGCNGTATTTCATGATATAGCAATNTGGGTAAGAAAAATATCTATTATGAGTCATTCAAGCAGCTAATATTAATTAATTCCTTGTCCTTCCAGTTTTTACTTTTATATCCNTTACCAGTATTATTTTCTATACTATGTAATCCAGATTTAAATAAAATATTTTTATCTAATTTCCAATTCCCATATCCCTCTTTAATTGCTTTAAAATATTTTCTAGTTGGTACAGAGTAATTAAAAGCTTTATTCATAGTATAAACCATGAATTCTATTTTTTTATCTTGAATTACTTGAGATATATANTTTTTTTTATAAAGTTCAGGAAAACCTTCATAATGGTCTAATGCATTTTCACAATAAGAAGTTATTGAATACAATCCCAAATACACCCTACTACCTTTCTTTCTTTCAATATCAGCAACACCTTTGAATACCAGTCTCCAATCTAAGAGACAAAAGCTTGTGATAGGTTCTGATAAAGGACACCTATTTTTCATTTGTTTCTTATTAAGATTCGAACCATATGCGCCATAATACTTCATTTTATAAACTCATTAGTCTAAGGTATAATATTAAATACTTAGTTATTAAATATTTATCATTTCTATACGCCATAAACCATTGTTGTAATTGATTTTAGTTAAGCTTGAATTATCTATATCTATAGGGACTACTTCTTTAATATTATGTTTTAATGCAATAGATAAGGCAGCTCTAATTGGGCCACCATGAGAAAATATAATTATATTTTCATTGTTGTGATTTTTTATTATATTCTTAAGAAAATTTCTTACTCTGNTGGTAAGATTTAAAAAACTTTCTCCTTTTGGNGGGGCGTATGATGCATCCATCAACCAATTATAGTTAAAAATACCTAGTTCCTTTGTAAGCTTTTCTAATTTTGAGTATCTCATCCCAGTCCATTCTCCTAGATTCTGTTCAATTAGTCTGTCATCCTTGATATTCGTTTTAATTTTGAAACCTTCCTCCAGAACGGCTTNATAAGTTTTTACTGCCCTTGAAAGGGGTGATGTAAAAACTTTGCCCTTACTTGGCAAGTTTTCAGCCAATTTTATAAAGTCTTTTCGATATGTTACGTCGCAATCAACTTCGTTACTACCATAGCAACAGTTACTATTTCCTATTACTGGAGCATGTCTTATCCACCAGAATCTAATCATATAAGCATTTTAGTATTTTTNNGACTATTAAAATATTTATTAATTTTCATAATATTNATATCAATTAATTGGTCTGGCAGTTAAAAATTTTACACCAATACTTCCTGAAACCTCTGAATGTTTTATTTTTCTTTTTAATTTGTATCTATCTCCTGGCTTAAGTTTTTTAATATTATCTTTTACTATAATGCTTAGACTTCCTTCTAATATAATAATATCAACATCCCAGTCGTGACTATGAAGGNCTAAGTATTCTTTGGGCTTCATTACAACTTCAATTATATTTTTATGGCCTGCTTCTTCTAGAATCTTTGTAGCTGATATTTTACTAATCATCTAATATTATGTTAATACAAAATTTTTTTAAGTAAGATTTGTACATTGTGAATTTATTTAATTTNTNAGTTTTTTTGATTTGAATATAAAACCATCTTTTAATGAATTGTCAAGCTTAGTATTTGAAATTATATACATTTTCATTTTTCTATAAAAATTTATAGCTCTTTCATTTTTAACATTTACAGCTAAATATAATTCTCCAGTAGAGCAGTTAAGAAATTTTGTAAAAACATGTTCAGCAAAACTATTTTTGCTAAATGATTTTTTTTTTGCTATTTGTTCTAGAATAGTATTTCCCTTAGGAACTGCAAAGTCTCCAATTTTAGTAACATTTGTAGTAAATTTAAAGGTAATTAGAACCCCACTTTCATATATACATTGTTTTCTATTTATTTTTTCTTCAAAATGCTTATCCGTTAAATGCGAAAACCATTTTTTATTGGATCTGACGATTTCCATAATCTCAGGAATATCCTCTGAGCAGGCATATCTAAAAAAGTTCCAACATTCATTCATTTATGTTTAATTGACTTATACATTGTTTATAATTTAGTTCGAATAAAGAAGAAAAACTTTTAATTTTCCAACCTATATCCTCTCCATCATATAATTTAATATTTATTTTTCTTTGCCAACTACCTTCAGGAAATTTATTCCAAATACAATTACATAATTTTTTTAACTCTTGTTTACCTTCATATGTTGTATTTGAATAATAAAAAGGTGCTACCTTTTGATCACAAATTTTTTTGGAGTATAGCTTATCTTCTTCACTATTCTTCTTTTTACATGAAGATGTAATAAAAATTAAAGCAATAAAAAATAATAAAGAAAAAAAATATACTTTTTTTTTCTTTATCCCTCTTATGCTAAGCATAAATTACTCTAATTGTTTTATCTATTATTTCTATATCATCTAGCTTATCTAAGTTAAATGTTGTATCTGCCCAGATACTACATTTGTCTGCTAGTCTAATCTCATTATTTTTTGAAATAGGCGTAGGTCCATAAGCAATAGCTATTGCATTGCCTTTTGGCCAATAAGCAATCTCACCTTTTTTAATTACATCTTTTGCATCAATTTCAGGTTGAATATTTAAAGGTATGTAAAAGTAAAATTCTTTACCCCATTTATGAGCATCTCCCGATAATGGTATGCTTTCAATAATTTTTCTTGCAGTTTTATTCTTTCTGGTTTTAATGGGAATTTTCACATTTCCTATTTCTATTAATAATTTATTCATCTTTTAATTTCTTTTTTTCATTGTTTGCCTGATCTCTTTCAAACATCTTTTTGTAATTCTACTTCTTTCTTTATCATTGTAATACAGCCAATTACTTATTTCAGAAGAAGTTCTCCTACAACCTATGCACTCACCATTAATAATAGAGCATATTCCTAAACAAGGACTTTCAATCATTATTCTTAAATATATAATAAATAATCTTTTGATTAGCAAAGGTTAATAATAATAATAAAACACCGCCAATCAGAAGTCTATCTTGCATATCAATTACGGCAACTATGAAGCATAAGAAAGAACCAAGTCCAAAAAGAATAATATTTAAAAAAATTAAAGTTTTCTGAATTAAATAGTTAATTCTTTTCATAGTTTTGTTTCATTTGTTGATTACTTTCAATTTTTTATCTTAAGTATTTATTCTTTATTTAGATCAGAAAATTCAGATACGTCATCATTTTCACTTTCATCCTTATTTAAATGCTTAAGTCCAGATGGCATATTATTATTTTTCTTCGACGTTTTTGTATATTCAGCACTAACTTTTTCATTATTATTTACAGTTTTTGTAGAAGTATCTTTGTTTTTTAATCTATCTACATTTTCATTTTCTAAAATTTTTGGATTGAGAACATCGCCTAGGTTTTTAGCAATTTCTGGATCAGATAGAGAAATTTCTTTTTTAATTTCTTCTAGCTCACTTTCTTTTATTGCATCATCTACTGTTTCCCTAAATTCATATGTAATGGAACGGATTTTTGCTACAAGACTTCCAATATAAGCCAAGAATTTTGGAATATCCTTGGGTCCTATTATAAATAAACTAATAGTTGCAAGTATTAATATTTCTGTCCATCCGATATCAAACATATTTTATTATTTTTTTTTATATTATACTTATCATTTAAAATTAATATATTTAATATTTTATTTTTTTTTTGTTATATTATACTTAAGGAAAAAAATATGCCTGCGGGAATAGTTGAAATATCAAATAAAGATGATGTAAAGTTTAAAGGGTATGTGACTGCTCCAGCTAATGGAGTTTATCCTGGTGTAATGCTTCTACATCAAGAATATGGCATTGATGCTTCTGTGAGATACTTAGCTGAAAGATTTGCAGCTTTGAACTATACTGTTTTTGTTCCAGATCTTTTTTGGAGAACTACACCTGGATGTGAGCTCAATAGTAACAACCATGAAGACACCAAAAAAGCCAATGAATTACTAGAAAGGTATAATTTAGATGAAGGGCATAGTGATATTACTAAATGCTTGAAATGGCTAAGGGAAACTCCACAATGCAATGGATTAGTCTCAACNATAGGTTTTGGAATTGGTGGTAACTTATCATATCTTGCCGGATTGTGGCTGGATATAGAGTCATCAGTTTGTTACGATTTCCATAATACGAAAATTTTTAAAAACAGTGAAACCTTTATAAGAAGACCAATGCTAATACATTTAAGCAAAGATGTTTTTGAAAGAATAAAGCTTGATGATAACTTAAAATTTTTAGAAAATNTNAATAATATCAAGCTACATATTTATGAAAATAACAAACAAGATTTTTATAGAAGATCTGATTTAAACTTCGATGCTGCGTCAGCCAAAAACGCATCTAATATAACGGAAAAACATATTTCCGAAAGTTTTCAAAACCCACATTCAACATAGAAGAGAATATTAGATTTTACATTTTTGAGTAAACCAAAAATTATTTTTTAGATATTTTACACCATAATTACACTTTTTATTTAATAAAAATTTATATTTTTTATCTCCATCAATAAATAGACTAAAACCTCCTCCACCACCTTCTANTGAACTTCTATGACGAGAAACTCTAAAANTTTTATTTTCCTGATCTGTTAACTTACAAAATACTATTAGATTTATTTTATTATTAAATGTTTGTGTATTACCTACACATTCTTCTGTACCATAATTTCCATAAGAATCTGTCCATAGAGCACTTGTTTTGAGATTTTTATATACAGAAGAGTCATCGAAATCCATAGCATCAACAGAACTAGAACCATATGAATTAAATAAGTATACATCATCCTCAGCAATGCTTTGTATAGAAAATAGCATTAACTNTATATAGAGTATTATGTTTAAATAAAAATGTCTTTTTTGAGTCATAGAATTAAGTAAAATGATTATATGAAAAAAAATAATAAAGTAAATTCTTAAAATAAATGATAGATTCTATAGACCATATAGTTCTTACTACTAAGGATGTGAAAGCATGTCTTTATTTTTATTGCAATATACTGGGAATGGAATATAAAATAAATATAATTGATAATCAAAAGAGAATTAGTCTAAAGTTTGGAAATCAAAAAATTAACCTGCATACTGAAAGCAAACCATATTTACCTCACGCAAAAAATCCTATATCTGGCGCAGTAGATGTATGCTTTTTAAGTTCAATAGAATTAGTAAAATGGATAAATATATTTAATAAAAATAATATCAGTATTGAAATTGGTCCTGTAAAAAGAGAAGGAGCAAAAGGNCCTATAGTTTCCATTTATGTGCGAGACCCTGATTCTAATCTAATAGAAATAGCAAATAAAATTAAATAAACTATATTATAATCAATAAGATTTAGTGAATACAATTTAATAAGGAGNATTAGATGAATTTTATAGCTATGAATAGATTTAAAATAAAAAAAAATAATGAAAATGATTTTATACAATTATGGAAAAATAGAGACTCACAATTAGACAATGTACCTGGTTTTTTAAAATTTAATTTAATAAAGGGTAAAACTGAAAATGATTATACTATATTTGCTTCACATAGTATTTGGAGAACTAGCTCTGATTTTATAAACTGGACAAACTCAAAAGCATTTAGAGATGCCCACAAAAATGCTGGAAGTAATAAACATATGTACATTGGACATCCTGAATTTGAAGGTTTTGAAGTAATTATGTAAATTTTAACTTATTACATAAGAAACTTAAAAAAAAAGATTACCATTGTAGTGTATGACCATTATGTTTTAACCAATTTGAATGTATATTAAAATTAGGAAAATAAAGTCTTACTTTATTCCAAAAGTCTTTAGAGTGGTTGGCTACTAACAAATGACATAGCTCGTGAACTATGACATAGTCAATTACATTATAAGGTGCCATAAAAAGCTTCCAATTAAATGTTATATCACCTTTTGAACTACAGCTTCCCCATCTACTTAAATAATTCCTGGATTTTATGCTTTTTGGAGCAACTCCAATAATTTTTTCATATTTGAGCGACCTTTTTTTAAAATGTATTAGGCTATTTGTTCTATACCACTTTTCTAGTAAAACTTTCGGTTCAAATGTTGTTTTTCCTACACAAACAATGATTTCTTTTTTAGTTAAGTATATTAGTTTTTCACTACCTCCTTGCAGTACTAGTTTATATTTTTTACCTTTAATTAAAAATAATTCACCTGTTACAAATTTCTTTTTTAATAATTTCGGTTTAGATTTTTGATGAAGTATTTTTTCTCTTATCCACCCTTCTTTTTCTTTTATAATTTTTTTAAGCTCCCAATTGCTTATAAAGAATGGAATAGAAATAAAAACAATTTGTTCTTTAATTTTTATTGATATTGTTTTAATTCTTTTTGTTCTTTTAACTTTAAAATTTAAACCATTTAAAAGCATTAAAAAAAATCTATTTATTTATATCTAGCATTACTGGAACATGATCTGAGGGTTTAGTAGAGTCTCTTATTTCTTTAAATATTTTAATAGCCCCCACATATTTAATTAGATCCTTTGAAATTAAAATATGGTCAAGACGTCGTCCTCTATTAGATTTTTTCCAGTCTTTGTTTCTATATGACCACCAAGAATATAGCTTTTCATCTTTTTGACTTTTAAGCCTTATTACATCATGCCATTTACCAACCTTGAGCAATTGGTTAAAATAGTTTATTTCAATTGGTGTATGTGAAACAACTTTAGTAAGTTGTTTATGTGACCAAACATCATTAACTCCTGGGGCTATGTTAAGGTCTCCAACTAGAATCTTTTTATTAGCATCACTTTTTTTAAAAAATTTAATCATCTCTTGCATAAAATCTAATTTATACTTGAATTTGGAGTTTTGAGTAATATCAGGAATATCTCCACCTGCTGGTATATAAAAATTATGCAAAGTTATATTATTATTTAAAGTTACATAAACGTGTCTTGATTCTTTTACTTTATTCCATTCTCTATAACCCATAGATTTAAAAGGAATTTTAGATAAAATTGCAACTCCATTATAAGATTTTTCTCCTCTATAATGACAATAATTAAATCCTTCTTTATAAAATGCTTTCAAGGGAAAATCTTTATTGATTGTTTTAGTCTCCTGTAGACAAATTAAATCAACTTTATATTTTTTAATAAAGCTTGTCACTTGCTTAACCCTTAATCTAATCGAATTAATATTCCATGTTACTATTCTCATTTAATATCCTTGTATTTGATATATAAATTATATTTTTTTTGCCTATTATAATCTAGAATTTAATTTTTATATTTTTACAAATTAGATTTTATTATTATTTGGTTTTATTTGCCTGAAGCTTTTTATGTTGTCTTTCATTTATATTACAACTTGTTTTCATGTAAGAGAAACCTTCCGCATGTTTTATAGCATAATTACATTCCATATCATTTAGAATACTCCATATTCTTTCCCCTGTTAATTGCTTTGATTTTCCAACGCCTAAATCTAATTCGCTCTTTTGCCTTTTCAAGGACCACCATTTTCTATTTTTATCCTCATCTGTGATTTCACAAATACCAAAAATATTTACCTCTTTTGTAACTAGTATACGTGTTTCTCCTGTACATTTAATTAATCCAAAATTACCATAATTATCAGTCCAACTTCCATTTAGTTTGTATGTTGTATAGTCCATGTGTTTAGGTACAAAGATACTATTAATTGATGTCGAAAGATGGCTTTCAACTTTGTATACATAGCTGTTAGCTTCAGAATATCCTGCATTAAAGATACTTTTTGTTATAAATATTAATGCTAATATGATATATCTAAACATCAATTTAAACTTATAATTAATAGTATTTTATTTTTTCTATTGAACATTTTAATTTTATAAAAATCTACCCTATTTTTTATTTCTATAATATAGTTAATATCTNATAATTTTATAATTTATGTTAATTTAATGAAATCTTTATTTATATTTATTATTATAGAAATAAATCTTATTTACTATAAGTAAAATTAAATTACAGTTAATTTAGTATTTCACTTTTTTTTTGAGAAGAAATTTATATATAAGAAATATGTATTTAACTGTACTTCATAAAACCTTTGCTTCATTTATCTTACTTAACTTCTTTCTTATTGTAATTTCGTATGATTGTCTTTCTGATTCTAATCCAGAGCTGAAGAAAAATCATTCAATTATAGTAAATCATCATTGTACTAAAGCATTAGAGTTTTATTTAGATAGACCAGATTTAGAAACTGAGTTTTTAAGAAGACTACAATATTGCAAGGAAGTTGCTAAAGATACTAGTCCTAATAATTTAAAAGCTAATCCTATAATTTCTAACTTTGCTAGTATGTTTGGCGTAAATGGCAGAACTAGGATNCAAATACATCAAGGCATTGATATANTAGGTTCTGGCAATGAACCGATAATAGCAATAGCAGATGGAAAAGTTTTAGAAACGGGTATTACCAATTGCGTAGGACCCACTCTTGTCATCGATCATGGCTTATCACCTGATAATAAAAAATTAATTGCGTTATACAGTCACGTAGGTGATTTCTTAGTAAAAGAAGGAGATATTGTCAAAAGAGGTATGAAAATAGCAAAATTACCAGAAAAGATTGAACATGCGTGTATGGCAAGAGTAAGACACCTTCATCTACAAATAGGTCAAGAATACTGCGAAAAAGATGAAAAAGATACTTGGGGATGTCAATATTATATAAAGGATCTTTATAGTTCGCTAAATCCTAACGATTACTGGGCAGATGGTCCTAATAAAGTTACCTGTTTTGATAAGACTAAGAGTTATCCCAAGGGAACTATTACCTTTCCCTTTAATTGTAAAGCTAATAATTAATAGTATCTAATTTTTTATAAAAATTAATCACCTTTTAATTTTTTAAAAGTAGCATCATCAACATCACATTTTGTTGTGTATTGAATGGCATTTTTGTAATAAAACACTCCATATTTACAAGAAGAACCTTTTAATATTTCAAAATCTCCTTCTGCGTTAATAATTTTTAAATAACCAACTCCTGCTTCTTGCAAAGATTCTTTTCTTCCACCTCTNGTAAAAATAGAACCCCTTAAAGTTTCTTTTTCACAAAGCACATCTAAAACTAAAGTAATTTTTTTTTTACTTTCTAGATAACCGTAACATTTGCTTATGCCAAAATTACCTAAATTGTCACTCCAGTGCCCAATTATAGATACAGTTGAAAATTCACTATCATCTGGCAATGAAATTGTTGCAATTTTTTCTACTGCAGCCGTGTCCTCCATGATATATGAATTTGCATTGGCATAAAATAAAAAGAAATAAAAAAATATATATAAAAGAATTTGCATGCTCAAATAGTATTATTATCCTTTCAACTTAAAGACTTTTNAACAAATTTAGACGCGGATCATCTTTTAAGGCTCTTTTGTACCATTTAATAAAAGCATTTTCCATNTTATTTTTTTTTACTCCCAACTGAACCATAGCTATTCCACCATTTACTGATTCACTATAAGAAGCAATTAGTCCCTTTTTAATAATAAAGGAACTTATGCCTCCAATAACTACTCTTTTACCTAAATAGTCTTTAATCTTTGATGTATATGCAAACCTGAATTTAGAATACCCTATATTTTTAATAAAAACATGGTCGAACATTTCCCAACTAAACAATTCTGCATCTCTATGAAAATAATCACTTACCATTAGTTTTATTTTTTCTCTTCCTTTAAAAGTACCATAAATGTAGTCATGATAAATTCCATCACTTGTAAATAATTCTGCTACTTTATTGGATTGGTTTTCGCAAATATATCTTGTTAATTTTTTTGTAATATTCTTAAACATATGATTGTTAAATTTAAATTAATTTATTTTACTTTCTACACTGTGTTGGAGCAAATATTGTTTTATTTACGTATTCTACTGCGTAGGTACATTTGTACCCTATATAATTTTCCCAAAACCCCTGCCCTTGAATAATAGTCATATTACCCACTGCTCTATCTGCATCAGATCCTTTAAGTCTTTTGCCCATATTAATAAATATATCTCCATTTTGATCTATAAACTCACATGCAAAAAACATATTATCTAGCTTACTACCTTTGTCATAAAGCATACTTCCCCTACATTTATATTCTCCGTATCTTTCTATGTTTGTTTCAAATCCTCCTTCATGATGAAACCCTATAAACTTTCCACCATCAGGAAACTTTATTTCATTATTNGATATCATTTTTCCTACTACTTTATACCTAAAGTCTTTAGAATAAGAATTTGTAAAAAAGATTAAATGCAGAAACACTATATAAAGGACATATTTCATATTTTAAGTTTTATTTTCTATCAATTTAATACTACGTATTTGAATATTTATAATCTTTTTGTAATTGATATCNCGAAGTTAACATAATGTAAAANGAATATAATTACATACTTTTTTTATAACATAAATATAAATTAAAAGTTTAATAATTTAATTGAATATTTTTTTATTTACGCTTTAAGATTACTGTTTTATCCTAAATATGTAGATTACAAGTTAGAAACATGATGAGATTTATAATTATTTTTTTTACATTTTTTTTTACTAGTTTTTTACTGCCTGATGAAAAAAAAGTCATAAATGAATACGAATATATAATGAGGTTCAATGGAATTAGAAATATTATAAAAGAACATCATTATTCAAAAGATCATTTTTTTAGAAATTACATAATAGAAGGAACCATAGAAGATAATTTTGGAAACTATGGGTCAGCAGATACAGTAGTTTTTGCAATTTATAAAGATAATAAAATAATTAAATTAGAATGGAGTAATAAAATTACATATCAGAATGGAAAAGAAATTTTTTTTACCGGCTTTAGGAAAAAAGGTATCGCATCTGCAGGTGTAGGTAATTCTATTTTATTCGAAGCCGATAAAACCTTAAAATTATTAATTGGAACAAAATGTACTTACGCTATTAAGTTCTTTGAAAACAAAACATTTACTAAATCNAAATGTAAAATAAATAAAGAAAAAAANANNCTAATTGAAANTTTATCTTAATCATAAAATNAATNAAAATATNACAATTAATAATATTTGATGCAAAAAAAATATAAGAGTTATATCTATTACACAAGTAAATACTTTTAATTATAAAATAATCAGGTTAAAGCAACATATATGGTTGCACAGAGTGATATAATCAATATTAAAGGCATAATAATTGTGAGGTAAATATCAACATTGCTTCTTTTACTCTGGCTTTCAAACCATTTACCAGTAGTTTTTAATCTTTTTTGTCTTTGCTTTTCTATATTATAATCCATAAACTTCTTCCCAAAGATATGTTAATAATATTTTACAGCATAAGTATACACTAATTTAGGTTATATTACCAGCATGAAATTTTTTTATTGACTTTATTATTTATATCCGAAAGTTTTTGTTAAATATAAAATTTTTCAATAGTTTATTTACAGAATAATATTTTAACCTAAATTTAATTTTTATAGGTAAGTGTTATAATTTAAGTATAAAACATAATGTGTGTCTTCTTTAATTCTTTAATTCTTTAAATAAGGCATCACTAATCTTGCATTTATTACTACCAAATATTTTATTTTTAAAATAAGTTACTGCATAGGTGCATTGTTTTCCTTTAAGTTTATTATAACTGTTTGTACCACCTAAAAATATAAATTTGCTTACTCCTGCATCAGAGTCTCCAGAAGTTCTGTTAAGTTTTGTCCAATACTTGTTACCATCATCTACTTCAATTTCGCAAAATAAATTTATTTCAACTAATTTTCCTTTTTTATCTAATCTATTTCCAGAACATTTTGTAATTACATATTTACCTAAATTACTAGTACCTTGTCCAGTCTGGTCAAAATTAGAGTATTTAGATCCATCTGGTAGTTCCATTGTCCCATTTTTTATTACAGTTGAGTAGGTGCTGGATATCCAATCAGCTCCCTTAGCTGGTAATAATAATAGACTGATTTTGAATAATAAAGTTATTTTACTTATAAGATATCTCATCTTTATATTTAT
>PBGQ01000032.1 GCA_002720125.1 Rickettsiales bacterium
AGATAAAGAATTAATAGAAGCGGCAATTAATGGAATGCTTCAGTCTTTAGACCCGCATTCTAGTTATTTAAACTCAGAAAGTTTTGATGAGATGAAAGTTCAGACTAAAGGAGAATTTGGAGGATTAGGTATAGAAGTTACAATGGAAAATGGTTTAGTAAAAGTAGTATCACCCATTGATGAGACTCCAGCACAAAAAGCTGGAATACAGTCAGGTGATTACATTTCACACATAGATGAGGAACCAGTAATGGGTTTGAGTTTATCGGAAGCAGTAGATAAAATGAGAGGTCCTGTTAATACTTCTATCTTAATTACTATTATAAGAGAAGATACTGAAGCTTTTGATGTTAAGTTAGTAAGAGATATAATAAAAATCAAATCTGTAAAAATAAGTGTAAAAGAGGATGTAGGATATTTAAGAATAACTTCTTTTACTCAAAAAACTCACAAAAATTTAATAAAAGGATTTAAAGAATTAAAAAAAGAGATGAATGGAAATATGAAAGGATTAGTCCTAGATCTTAGAAACAATCCTGGAGGCCTTTTAGACCAAGCCGTTTCTGTTTCTGATGCTTTTTTGGATAGAGGAGAAATTGTTTCTACGCGAGGAAGAGAAACTAACTCTGAACAAAGATATAATGCAACTAAAGGAGATATAACAGATGGAATCCCCATTGTAGTTTTAATAAATAGTGGATCTGCATCAGCATCTGAAATTGTTGCTGGTGCTTTACAAGACCATAAAAGAGGAATATTGATGGGAACTCAAACATTCGGAAAAGGTTCCGTTCAAACTATAATACCTGTTACAAGCAAAGGGGCAATTAGGCTTACTACAGCAAAGTACTATACTCCTTCAGGAAAATCTATACAGGCAAAAGGAATTGATCCTGATATTTTTGTTCCTCAATCAAAATTGGAAGTATTGGAAAAAAATACTAATAGAAAAGAGTCTGATTTACGAGGTCATTTGGAAAAAGAGAATTCTGATACTAAGAACGAAGAGAATGAAGTAGAAAAAATAAAGCCATTAGCTTCAGAAGATTATCAACTAGACAGAGCTATTGATTTGATTAGATCAATAAATGTTTATGAGAGCATAAAGAAAAGCTCATCATGATATCCCATTCACAATACTTTGAAAAAGGATGGAGAATTAGTGTTGGAATAGTACTTTTGAATGACAAAAGGAAGATATTTATGGGCGAAAGAATAGATAATCAAGGAGCTTGGCAAATGCCTCAGGGTGGAGTAAACATAACTTCTAATGAAAAGTTATTTGATGCGGCTAAAAGAGAATTGTATGAAGAAACTGGAGTTAAAAATGTTCAATTCTTGTGTGAAAGTAAAAATTGGTATTATTATAAATTACCTGAACATCTAAGCAGTAGGTTGTGGCGAGGAAAATTCATAGGACAAAAACAGAGATGGTTTGTTTTTAATTTTCTTGGCATTGATAGAGAAATAAATATAAGATGTTTTAAAAAACCAGAATTTAGTAACTGGAAGTGGGTCAGTCCTGAAATGGTTTCTAAAGAAATTATTAGTTTTAAGAAAGAAATTTACAACAAAGTACTTCTTGAATTCAAAGATTATATAAATCCTAACTGATTAAATTAAAAACTTATCTGATATTCTTCTTCCAGAATTTTTTTCTTTAACAACAATTTATTTAATAAAGTTGAGTCTTTTGCATTATTAAGACTTTCATCTATAGTTTTTAATTCTTTTTTTAAAATATTCTTATCGATTTGATTGGGCTCTTTGATATAATCTACTAAAATTAAGCATAAATTCTCTGCAACTTTTACAAATCCACCGCCTACAAAAAATATTTTTTCTACTTTTTGCTTATTATAAATTTCAATTTTACCCGGTCTTAAAAAAGTTACAAGTGGTGAATGATCCTTCATAGCAGCAAAATAACCTTCCTCAGCAGGTACTACTACCATTTCTGTTGTACCACTGTAGTACTCTTTTTCAGGAGAAATTAATTTTAGTTCTAATTCAGTCAATTTATTAAGCTACTTCCTTTGCCATCTTTTTTGCTTTTTCTTTAGCCTCTTCAATGGTCCCCACCATATAGAAAGCAGCCTCTGGTATGTCATCGTACTTTCCATCACACAGCTCTTTAAAACCTTTTATAGTGTCAGCAATCTCAACGTATTTTCCAGAAAAGCCTGTAAATACCTCAGCCACATGGAAAGGTTGAGATAGAAATCTTTGTATCTTTCTAGCTCTCGCAACTGTTAGTTTGTCTTCTTCGGATAGTTCGTCCATTCCCAATATAGCAATAATATCTTGTAATGACTTATAAGTTTGTAAAATCCTCTGCACCTCTCTAGCAACATTATAGTGTTCTTCCCCTAGTATCCTTGGATCTAATATCCTTGAGGTAGAGTCCAACGGGTCTACAGCCGGGTAAATTCCTAATTCAGCTATTTGTCTTGATAGAACTGTAGTTGCATCTAAGTGACTAAAAGACGTAGCCGGAGCTGGATCGGTCAGGTCATCAGCTGGAACATAAATGGCCTGTACAGATGTAATAGAACCTTTATTTGTCGACGTTATTCTCTCTTGTAAGGCTCCCATGTCTGTTGCTAAAGTTGGTTGATATCCAACTGCGGAAGGAATTCTCCCAAGAAGAGCAGAGACTTCTGACCCTGCTTGAGTGAATCTGAAAATGTTATCAACAAAAAAAAGCACATCTTGTCCTTCTTCATCTCTAAAATATTCAGCCATGGTAAGACCTGACAAACCTACTCTTGCTCTTGCTCCGGGCGGTTCATTCATCTGTCCATAGACTAATGCAGCCTTAGAATCACTACTTCCTGGTTTAATAACGCCAGACTCCATCATCTCATGATACAAATCATTACCCTCTCTTGTTCTTTCACCTACTCCTGCGAACACTGAATATCCTCCATGTCCTTTGGCTACATTATTTATCAATTCCATTATTAAAACTGTTTTTCCTACTCCAGCACCACCAAATAATCCAATTTTTCCTCCCTTAGAATATGGGGCCAATAAATCAACTACTTTTATTCCGGTAACCAACATCTCAGTATTGGTAGACTGTTCTATATATTTCGGGGCAGGTCTATGTATAGAGTAAGTTTTTTTTGTTTTGATTGGACCTAATTCATCAATTGGTTCTCCAACAACATTTGTTATTCTACCTAAGGTTTCTGGGCCTACAGGAACTTGTATCGGTTCTCCAGTATCTTGGACTTCAGCTCCTCTTTTTAATCCCTCTGTAGCAGACATAGCAATAGACCTTACAGCATTCTGTCCTAGATGCTGTGCGACCTCTAATACAATTCTATCATTATTTTCGTTTTGCACATGTAAAGCATTCATTATAGGCGGAAGATTATCTAAAAATTCCACGTCTACTACTGGTCCTATAATTTGTTTAATTTTTCCTATTTTTTTTACCATCTTTTTTCTCCATTTTATAAAGCTTCTGCTCCTGAAATAATTTCTATTAATTCTTTAGTAATAATAGCTTGCCTTTGTCTATTGTAACTTAAAGAGAGGTTTTCTATCATATCTCCAGCATTTCTAGTTGCGTTATCCATAGCAGTCATTCTTGCACCTTGTTCACTAGCCCTGGACTCTAATATAGCTTTGTACATCTGAACAATAAAATTTTGCGGTAGTATTTTTGAAAGAACTGTTTCTTCGTCAGGTTCATAATCATAAAAAACAGTATTTTGATTTTCTTCTTTACTTTCTTCACTGGTGTAAGGAATCAACTTTTCTTCAATAACTTCTTGAGACATAACACTTTGAAAATAATTATAAAAAATGAAGCATTGTTCAAACTTTGTGTTGTAAAAATCAGCAAGAATTTTTGTTCCTAATTCCTCTGTAGTTTGATAATTCATGTCGGAAATAGGTACAAAACTTGTCTCTGAGTTGAAATACTCTTTGTTAAGGTTTTGAAGTAAATCATATCCTTTTTTTCCTATGCAAATAAGAGTGATTTTTTTATTATTAGTCTCTAGAGATTTAATAAGATTTTTAACTTTCTTTACTAAACTAGAATTAAGTCCACCACAAAGACCTCTGTCAGAGGATACAACTAATATAAGTATCTTTTTTTTATCGTTATTATCATCCAAAAAAATGTTTTCTCTATTTTCTAAAGAACAGACTAAACTTTTAGCAATATCTTCAAGTCCTCTGCTATAATTCCGCCCTTTTTCAGCTATATCTTGTGCCTTTTTTAACTTAGATGCAGCTACCATCTTCATAGCTTGTGTAATTTTTCTAGTTGATTTAACGCTGTCTATTCTATTTCTTAAATCTTTAAGAGAAGGCATATTAGTTATTTAATCCTGACAAAAATTTTTGCTTAATTTCTTCTATAGCTTTTTTAATTTCTGAATTAAGTTTATCATCTAAGGTAAGCTTAGTTCTTAAATTTTTAAATAACTTATCATGTTTACTTTTAAATTCTTTTATTAGAAATTCTTCAAATTTTCCAACTTTTGCTATTTCTAAGTCATCAAGAAATCCGTTTACTCCTGAAAAAATAATAATAATTTGTTCTTCTACTGTTAATGGAGAATATTGCGATTGCTTTAGCAATTCAGTTAGCCTTGCACCTCTATTTAAAAGTTTCTGTGTAGACACATCTAAATCTGAACCAAATTGAGCAAATGCTGCCATTTCTCTGTATTGAGCTAATTCTAGTTTTATAGACCCAGAAATCTGTTTCATAGCTTTCACCTGCGCCGCAGATCCAACCCTACTTACAGATAAACCAACATTTATAGCTGGCCTAATACCTTGATAAAAAAGATCAGTTTCTAAAAAAATTTGTCCGTCTGTAATAGATATAACATTGGTAGGAATATATGCTGATACATCTCCTGCCTGAGTTTCAATTATTGGTAAAGCAGTTAGTGATCCAGATCCATGTTCTTTATTTAATTTTGCAGCCCTCTCTAACAGTCTTGAATGCAAATAAAAAACATCTCCTGGATATGCTTCTCTACCAGGTGGTCTTCTTAATAGTAAAGACATTTGCCTATAAGCTACTGCTTGTTTTGATAGATCATCATATATTATTAAAGCATGCATTCCGTTATCTCTAAACCATTCACCTATAGTACATCCTGTGTAAGGTGCAAGGTACTGTAATGGAGCAGGGTCTGAAGCAGTAGCCGCTATAACCACGGTATAGTCCATAGCGCCCTGTTCCTCTAGCGTTTTTACTATCTGAGCCACAGTCGACCTTTTTTGACCAATAGAAACATAAATACAAAATAGTTTTTCTTTATCTGTTTTTTCCTTATTTAATTCTTTTTGATTAATAATAGTATCTATTGCAACCGCTGTCTTTCCTGTTTGCCTATCGCCTATAATCAACTCTCTTTGTCCTCTACCAATAGGAACTAGTGCATCAATAGCCTTTAAACCTGTTTGCATGGGCTCAGAAACTGACTCTCTAGGTATTATGCCTGGAGCTCTTACATCTACAGTTCTTCTCTCCTTGGATTTAATTTTGGTTTTACCATCAATTTCATTTCCTAAACCTCCTAAAACCCTTCCTAAAAGTTCTTTACCAACCACAGTATCGACAATCCTTCCTGTTCTCTTTACTGTATCTCCTTCTTTGATATTTCTATCATCTCCAAATATAACCACCCCAACATTGTCTTCTTCTAGGTTTAATGCCATACCCTGGGTTTTATCATCAAATTCAACCATTTCTCCCGCACTAACCNTTTCAAGTCCATATACTCTTGCAATGCCATCTCCTACGGATAGAACTTTTCCAATTTCTTCCACTTTAGTATCTAAATCAAATTTTTCTATTTGCTCTTTTAAAATAGATGATATTTCCGATGAGGTAAGTGTCATTTAAATTGCTCCCTTAATCATAGTATTAATTTTAGTAATTTTATTTTTAATAGATGCATCAATTAGGTTAGAACCGATTTGTAAAATCAATCCTCCTATAATTGATTTATCTACTATATTTGTCAAATTTATTTTTTTTCTCATTTTTTTTTCTAATATGTCGATTAGTTCTTTTTGAGTATTATTCTCTAAATCTATAGCAGAAGTAACAATTACTTCAACTTCTTGATTGTCTAACGAAATCATATCTTTAAAATTTTCTAAAACTCCTCTAAAAATATTTAACCTAGCATTTTTACCTATTAAAGAAATAAATGAGTACATAGTCTTGCTAATTTTCATTTTTTTTTCTTTTTTTATTGTAAATAAACTTTCTACTATTTGTATTTGTTTTTTTGAGCTTAACAAAGGACTAGTAAATATTTGATTGAATTTAGTATCATTTTCATAGGCGCTAATTATATAGTCAACTTCCTTTAATAGATTATTTGTCTCATTGGTTTCTTTAGCTAAAGTAATTAAAGCAAGAGCATATCTATTATGAATTTTTGAATATTGTACTTTTTCGTCCATATTGAATATTAAAAATTAGTATCATACCATTAAAATAGTTTCAATAAAGAATAACATAATTTAGAAAAAACTATAAGGATCAACATCAATTTTTACTTTTATTTTAGAACTTACAAGCGCTTTAATATCCTTGCTTNTGATTTTTTTTTGTATAACAAGAGAATTTGTNGATTTTATAAGAATTCTATATCTATATTGATTTCTGATTAANAAGATAGGAGCTGCTATTGGCCCTAATACTTTTAGTTCAGGATGCAAACATAGAAGTTTTTTAATATTTAAGGCAGCACTTTCTACTTCCTTAGCATCTCTTCCATGTATTATTATTGCCGCCATTTTTAAATAAGGAGGTAGAAGTGCTTTACGTCTAAAGGACAACTCTTCAAGATAAAAACTTTCTCTGTCATTATTTTTAATCTTTGCCAATAAATAATTTTCAACATCATAAGTTTGTATAAAAACTTCTCCTTTATCTTTTCCTCTTCCAGCTCTTCCTGTTACCTGTTGAGTTAATTGAAATATTTTTTCGCTCGTTCTTATATCAGAGTTGTAAAACCACATATCAAAGTCTAAAATAAAAACTTTTTTCAAATGTAAAAAATCAAAACCTTTAGAAATAATTTGTGTGCCAATAAGTATTTTTATTTCATTATTTTCTATTTTTTTTAATGTTTGTTTAAAAGTTTCAGGTTTTAAGGTATCCGATGACAGTGCTAATATAGAGTCTGTTTTAAATATTTTTTTAGCTTCTTCTAAAACCTTCTCTATGCCTGTTCCTATATATATGATATTTTTACTACTCTTGCATTTATTACAATTAGAAGTTTGTTCTTGAGTAAATCCACAGTGGTGACAAATAAGTAATTCTGATTTCCTGTGAAGAACTAAATTTATATCACAATTACTACATTTCTGTTTGCTTCCACATTTAGTACATAATGAAATTGGAGCATAACCTCTCCTATTAATNAGGATTAGAGACTGCTTTCTAGCTTGTAAGTTTTTATTTATTTCACTAATAGTTTTTTTAGAGAAGATATGCTCCTTCTCTTTTCTCATATTAATAAGCTGAATAGTGGGTAAAACAGAATCTCCGAATCTTTCATTAATGCAGGTTCTATAATATTTTCTTTTAATACTGTTTCTATATGTTTCTAGGGATGGAGTAGCAGAAACTAACAACACATGGCTCTTTGAAATCTTAGCCCTAACTATAGCCATATCTCTAGCATTATATATAATTTTATCTTCTTGCTTATACGAAACATCATTTTCTTCATCTATTATTGTTATTCCTAAATTTGAGAATGGTATAAAGAGTCCAGACCTAGCGCCCACGACAACCATAGGTTTTCCTTGTAAAGCATTTTGCCAGATAATATTTTTTTCAGTATTTGTTATTAAGGAATTCCATTGCAAAGGAGCAAAACAAAAAACATCTATAAACCTTCTTATCCATTGTTCTGCTAACCCTATTTCTGGTAATAAAATAAGTACTTGTTTATTTTTTAACAGATTATCTTTTATAACTGCAAAATAAACCTCAGTTTTACCACTTCCGGTAAGTCCGTCCAAAAATATAGGCTTATAATCTTTAGTTTTAAATCTTTTGTTAATAAATTCATACGATTTTTTCTGTTTTGTGTTCAATGATTTTAAATTTATCTTACCTTTTTTTTTAGATATATTGATATNAAGGTTACAAATTTCTTCTTTAACAATTTTGTCTGCAAGAAGTTTTTTTATATAAAGCCTTGAATAACCAAATTTTATTAATTCTTTATAACTATGCGGTTTTTCTCTCAATTTATTATATAGAACTATGAATTTTTTATTTCTATTTATAAGATTAAATTTTATGGAAGAATTTATCTTTAAAAATTTTTGTTTTTTTGGATTTATTATTTTTTCACTTGGTAGAAATTGTTTTAAAACAGATCCTTTATTTACTAAATTATACATTGCAAACCAGTAAACAAATTTTATTATTTTCTTATCTATTTTTATACCTTCTAGACAATAAGAAATTAATTTAATCGAAAATTTTATATTCTTTGGTTTATCTACAATCGAAAGAACACATCCATATGCTTCTTTATTTTTTATGTTAATTTTAACTATGCTTCCAATAGTTAAAGATTTGTAAGAACTGTAAATTAGTTCTTCATCTATATTATAAGCTGGTAAAATTTTATAATAAAAAAAAATTTGTTTTTTAATGCTTTCTTTTTTTTCCATTTTCTTAAATAATATACTTATACTAAAGTAATAAAAAGAGTGATATGAAGTTTTTTATTGATACTGCCGATATAAATCAAATAGAAGAAATAAATAGCTTAGGATTGGTAGATGGTGTAACAACAAATCCTTCTCTCATTTACAAATCGGGAAGAGACTTTAAAAAAGTTATTAGTGATATATCAAAGATAGTCACAGGACCAATTTCTGCTGAAGTTACTACCAAAAATTTTGAAGATATGGTTAGTCAAGGTTTAGAGCTAGCAAAAATTGCACATAATATAGTAGTTAAAGTTCCATTAACTGAGCAAGGTTTAAGAGCTTGTAAAGAACTTTCAAATAGAAATATTAAAGTAAACGTAACATTATGCTTTTCCTCTTCACAAGCCCTATTAGCGGCAAAGATGGGAGCATCTTATATTTCACCATTTATAGGTCGACTAGATGATATAAGCCACGATGGACTAGATTTGATCAGGGATATTGTGAAAATTTATCAAAATTTCAAAGATTACATTAAAACCCAAGTCTTGGTCGCTTCTATCAGAAGTCCTTTACAAATATCTAAAACAGCTTTAATGGGTGCTCATGTAGCAACTATCCCACCTAAAATAATAAAACAAATGATAAATCATCCACTTACTGACATTGGTTTAGAGAGTTTTATGAAGGATTGGGGGAAAACTGGTCAAAAATTTTGATTAAGAAAAAAAATTTAGATAAAAATATTCAAGAAATTACATCAAAAAAGCTATTTAGTATTTATCTAGATTGGATTAAATGGCTCGAAGGATTAAAGAATGCTAGCCCTAATACAATAAATGCATACTCACACGATTTTAAAAATTTCTTAGTTTTTTTGAAAATTCACTTTGAAATCATAAAAATTAAGTTTTCGTTGTTAGAAGGATTAAAAATTATAGATTTTAGGGCCTGGATCTCTTATTTGTCATCTCAAAAAAAAGATTTAGGATTTAAATCTATAGCGAGAAATAGAGCTAGTATTATTTCTTTTTATAAATTTTGTTTATTATTTAATTATATTAAGAAATCTGAAGTTTTTAAACTATCATCTCCTAAGATACCTAAAACTGTTCCTAAGGCTTTATCTGAAAAAAAAATATTAGATATAATTAATCTAATCAATACAGAAAAAAATAAATTCGTTAGAAAAAGAAATAAAGCATTAATATTTGTTTTATGGGGAACAGGTCTTAGGATAAGTGAAACTCTATCTATAAATCTAAGGCACTTAGACTCAGAAATGCTAATAGTCAAAGGAAAGGGAAATAAAGAGAGAATGCTTCCTGTTTTAGGAATAGTAAGCGATGTTCTTGATGAATGGATTGAAATGAGAAAAAAAATAAAGAATATAAATACTGAAGCTGTTTTTGTAAATCTTAGAGGAAGAAGACTAACTCCAAGATATGTGCAAAAATTTTTTAGTGCTTTAAGAAAACAATTAAATTTAGATGATACAGTTACACCTCATGCCTTAAGACACAGCTTTGCTACTCATTTACTAAAAAATGGAGTGGACTTAAGAACGCTACAGACAATGTTAGGGCACAATAGTATTTCTACAACACAGCATTATTTAAAAATAACAAATAATTTTGCAGAGGAAATCTACAGGAAAACTCATCCTAGAGCAAAAAAGTTAGGGTAAATATAGTGCTAAAAATTTAGCACTATATTTTTTTTTAATTAATTTTATAAGTTAGTGTTTGACGGCAATTAAAAGCACCATGATCTCCTGGCTTAGTGCCGTCACATTCCCATGGTCCTTTGCCGGAAATACCTCTATATTTACCTGTACCACCTATAATTATATTTTCACCGGAATTGGTGATAGGACTACCCGTGAAGGAAGTAAAAATTCTATCTCCATCTTTATCACCGAAATAGCAATTTCCATTAAAAGTGTTTACCTCTTCACTCACTACCAATGTTGCTCCGCACATTGCTCTACCTTCATGTAATGGGCCACCACCATCTACATTAAAAGTTGCACCGATAGCCTTACCTAACATTATATTCCATCCTTCAGACTGAGGCTCAGATGGGGTCATGTTAAACTGAAAACCAGTCACATATTTGATTGTACCCGATTTGGGTAATGCATGACCATCTGCAAATGAAAAATTATTGATAATAAGTAGTAAAAAACTAATTTTAAGTATTCTCTTCATAGTAACCTCTAGCTAATTTAAAATTTTATTAAAGTACAACCTATATAAAAGTACAAGAGATATTTTTTAATATTGATNTTTATTTAATTATCTTACAACTTGTTATACTAGAAATGTAATGTTTTTCCTATTGAAGCAAGCGATGCAGCTTCTTTCATAGACTCCGAGAGTGTAGGATGAGCATGACAAATTAATGATAAATCTTCTGCACTAAATCCTGCTTCTATTGCTGTAACGGCTTCTCCAATAAGCTCTCCTGCATGGGCTCCTATAATATGAACAGCTAATAATCTATCAGTTTTAGGGTGAGATAGTATTTTTATATTCCCAGTAGTTTCTCCAGTGGTTTTGCCTCTTGCATTAGCTATAAAAGGAAAAATTCCCTTTTTAAAAGGTATTTCTTTATTCTCTAACTCCTGTTCAGTAGGACCTACCCAAGCAACCTCTGGTTCAGTATATATAACTGCTGGAATACAACCGTAATTAACCTGAGGATTCTTTCCCGCTAGTTTCTCTGCAAATATATGTCCTTCAGCACTTGCTTTATGGGCAAGCATTGGTCCTTCTATCACGTCGCCAATAGCATAAATACCTTTTATTGATGTAGAAAAGTTACTATCTACTTTAATTGTACCATTTTTGTTTATTTCTACATNAAGTGCATCTAATCCTAGACCNTCAAAATAAGGACGTCTTCCTACAGCNAATAGAACTTTATCGAATTCAAGAATTGATTTTTCTTTTTTGTCCAAGTTTACACAATCAACTTCTACATGTTTGCTTTTAACAGTNGTTGCATTTACTTTAGTCTTAAATAAAAATTTAAGACCTTGACTCTGTAATTCTTTTAAGAAAATTTGTGCGGTATCTTTGTCCATAGTTGGTACTATTGAATTAGTAAATTCAATTACAGTTACCTCTGCTCCTAGTCTACTCCATACAGATCCCAATTCTAGTCCAATATATCCTCCTCCTATAACCGCCATTGTTTTAGGAACTCTGTCAAACTCCAATGCACCTGTAGAAGTTACAACGTTTTTTTCATCTACATCTATTCGATCTATATTAGTAGGTTTTGAACCTGTTGCTATTAATATACTTTTACTCTTATAATTTTCATTATCTACTTGTACACATTCTTCATCAATTATTTTTGCCATCCCATTTATATAGAAGATTTTATTTTTTTTAAGTAAGCTGTCTACACCATAAGTAAGTTTTGCAACTGCTTCATTTTTATTCTTCATCATCTTTGCAAGATCTAGTTTTAATTCACCTTTTATACTTATGCCAAAATCGCCTAAATGATTTTTACTTTGATCATATAAATGAGATGAATGTAATAGTGTTTTTGACGGAATACAGCCTACATTCAGACATGTACCTCCAGGTGTAGATCTCTTTTCTACACACATTACTTTTAATCCCAATTGAGAAGCTCTTATTGCCGCAACATATCCGCCAGGACCTCCTCCAATAACTATTAAATCAAATTCATTTTGTTTTATCATAAGTCAAACATAATTGTTTCTGGTTTTTCTATTATTTCTTTTAGCCTAACTAAAAAAGTAACGGCTTGCTTGCCATCAATAATTCTATGATCGTAAGTTAATGCTACGTACATAACAGGTCTTATCACTATCTCATTTTCTATTACAACTGGCCTTTTTACTATATTATGCAAACCTAATATACCAGATTGAGGAGAATTTAAAATAGGAGTTGATAACATAGAACCGTAAACCCCACCATTAGAAATAGTAAATGTTCCATCTTTCATCTGGTCTAATGTAATCTTATTTTCTTTAGCTAACTCACCAAAATTTCTGATTTTTTTTTCTATTTGTGCGAATGACATATTTTCTGCATCTCTTAAAATTGGAACAAAAAGTCCTTTATCAGTTCCTACTGCTATACCAATATCATATCTATTTTTGTATATAATATTATTATCTTTAATCTCTGCATTAATCTCAGGTATTTCTTTTAGAACTGAAATGCTAGCTTTTGTAAAAAAAGACATAAATCCAAGTTTTACATTATGCTTATTTAAGAACGCTTCCTTGTTTCTTTTTCTGACATCCATTACTGCTTGCATGTTTATTTCATTAAAAGTAGTAAGCATCGCGGCAGAATTTTGAGCTTGCTTTAATCTATTTGCTATGCTTTGTCTTAGTTTTGATAATGGTTTAACTACATCTATATTATTATGTTCGCTTTCAAGATTACTATCGTTCGATATATTTTCAATTAGGTCGGATTTTGATAATTTGCTTTTGTCATTAATGTTTTTTATGTTTTCAATTTCTAATTTTTTTTCACCTAAATATTTTTTTGCTGCAGGAGAGAGTGACTTATTTGAAACAAATTCTTTAAGATCTGTTAATTTAATCTTATCTCCTATCCCTGTTCTCCTTATACTAGTAGGATCTAAATCATCTAAATCTATCAACGGTTTATCATTTTGAACAATATTATTCTCTTTCAAAAGTTTACTGGGAATTGTATTATTTTCACTGTTAATATTATTAACTTTTAATATGGCAATAGTGTCGCCTATCTTAGCTTCTTTTTCTTCCGAAATAAGTATTTTTTCCAGAACAATGTCTTTTTCTGCATAAAGTTCTTGCGTCACTTTATCTGTTTCCACTTCTACTAAAGGATCGCCCTCAATTACACATTCTCCTTCTTTTACTAACCATTTTCCTATAATAACTTCTGTAATTGACTCACCTAAGGAAGGAATTTTTAGTTGAATTTTTTCTTCAGAACTTTTAGTTGTACTATCTATTTTTTTATCGGGTCTTTTATCATTTTCATCATCTGATGCTTCTATAATTACTAACGTATCTCCAATTTTTACATCTTTTCCTTCTTCAAAAAAAACTTTAGAAACTTTTCCTTTATATGTAGCATATATCTCTTGAGTAACTTTATCAGTTTCTAATTCTGCTATTACCTCATCTTTTTCTATATATTCTCCTACTTTTTTATACCATTTGGAAACTGTTGCCTCTGTAATTGACTCACCTAAAGAAGGAACTTTTATTTCTAGTTTTTTCATAATTAATTACCACCTATCGCTTCTAAAATAAGTGCTTCGTGCTCTTTTAAGTGTCTTTTATAAAGTCCTGTTGCTGTAGAAGCAGTTCTTGATCTACCGGCATAATATAGTTTTTTATTCTTAAAATTTCCCGATGATAAGATCTCTTCAATTAAAGGATGAACAAAACTCCAAGCTCCCATATTTTTTGGCTCTTCTTGACACCAAATAAAACGACCATTTACAAATTCCTTAATATTTTTTTCTATAAGATCTTTAGGAAAAGGAAATATCTGCTCTACTCTAATTATTATGATCTGAGATATCAGATTTTTATCAATCTTATCTATTAAATCATAGTAAACCTTACCTGAGCAAAAAATTACTCTTTTTACCTTAGAATTACTATTTTGTGCACTAGTAACTATAATCTTTTCAAAAGTGGCTTCTTTATAAAATTTTTCTACTTTGGAAACAACATCCTTATGTCTTAATAGCGATTTTGGTGTAAATATAATTAAAGGCTTACGAAATTTTCTTAACATTTGCCTTCTTAAGACATGAAAGTAATTTGCAGGAGTTGTACAATTAACTACTTGAATATTATCCTCGGCTGACATTTGTAAAAACCTCTCTACTCTAGCAGAAGAATGTTCTGGGCCTTGTCCTTCATATCCATGCGGTAGCAACAAAGTTAGACCAGACATTCTTAGCCATTTTGACTCTCCAGAAACAATAAATTGATCTATTATTAATTGTGCACCATTTGCAAAATCGCCAAACTGTGCTTCCCATAAAACTAAAGTTTTAGGGTCTGCCAATGTATATCCATATTCGAAACCTAATACAGCGGCCTCCGATAAGGGACTATCTACAATCTCTATTCTACTTCCTTTATTAACTACGCTATTAAGCGTTGAATATTTTTTCTCATTTTCCTGGTCATATAGAATTGCGTGCCTTTGAGAAAATGTTCCTCTACCGCAATCTTGTCCTGACAATCTAACGCTTATTCCTTGATTCAATAATGATGCAAATGCTAATGCTTCTGCTGTAGACCAATCTATTCCTTTTCCCTCTGAAATATTCTTGTATCTTCTTTGCAGTTGTCTTAGAATCTTATTATTTATCTTAAATCCTGCAGGAACAGATGTTATTTTTACGCCCAATTCATTTAATAACTTTTTTTCTATACCAGTTACAGTAAAAGGTTTTTTGTTTCCTTTTGACTCTAATCCTAACCATGACCCTTCTAGCCAATCAGCTTTATTAGGCTTAAAGTTTTTTCCAATCTCTAAATCTTTTTCTAGTTTTTCTGACCAGTTATTTAAAAGATCCCTTTCTTCTTTGATGTTTATAACATTTTCTTTAAGTAACTTCTTGGCATAAATTTCTCTTGTAGTCGGATGAGCTTTTATTTTTTTGTACATTAATGGTTGAGTAAATGCTGGTTCATCACTCTCATTATGACCTTGTCTTCTATAACAAAACATATCGATAACTACATCTTTGTTAAAACGTTGTCTAAACTCAGTTGCTATCCTTGCTGCATAAACAACAGCCTCTGGATCATCGCCATTTACATGAAAAATGGGAGCTTCTACCATTAAGGCGACATCTGAACAATAAGGACCAGACCTCGAGTTGATAGGGTTTGTTGTGAAGCCTATCTGATTGTTCACAATAAAATGTATGGTTCCTCCAGTTTTATAACCTTTTAATCCTGATAAGTCTAATGTTTCTGGAACAAGCCCTTGTCCAGAAAAAGCCGCATCACCATGCATTAACAATCCTACTACTTTTTTTCTATCTATATCTTTTTTTTGATCTTGCTTTGCTCTGACTTTTCCAACAACTACAGGATTCACTGCCTCTAAATGAGACGGATTGGCTGTTAAAGATAAATGCACTTTAATATTATTAAAATTTCTATCTGATGAAGTTCCAAGGTGGTATTTTACATCCCCAGACCCTTGAAAATCATCTGGACTAGATGCATTCCCTTGGAATTCAGAAAATATTGCGGAAAAAGGTTTGCCCATGAAATTAGCTAAAACGTTTAGCCTTCCTCTATGAGACATGCCTAATACAACTTCCTCTATGCCATTTTTTCCTCCATGTTTTAAGATTTGTTCTAAGGCAGGGATAAGTGACTCTCCACCTTCCAATCCAAATCTTTTTGTACCTGTATATTTTTTATCTAGAAAATTTTCAAAAAATTCCGCTGCAGTTAGTCTTTCTAGGATTGCTTTCTTTCCTTTATTAGTAAATATTTCCTTAGGTTTAATATTCTCTATTTTATCCATTATCCAATCTCTTTGCTCTTTATCTTGAATGTGCATAAACTGTGTACCAATTTTGCCACAATAATATTTCTCTAAAATTTTAATTAAGTCTTTAAGTAAAATATTAGTAATGCCAAAAACACCATCAATAAAAACCTCTTTATTCATGTCTTCTTTCTCAAGCCCATAAGTCTTTGGGTCTAAGTCAGGTATATACTTTTCTTCAATTAAACCTAAAGGATCTAAATCAGCTCTAAGATGACCTGCTATCCTGTAAGCCCTTATTAGCAACCTTGCCCTAAGGGAATTTGTGGTGAACTCATTATCTTGTATTTTTATAGCAGAAATATTTTTATTAGCATCTGAAATGTTATTAGTTTCATTTCTTAAATAGGCTAATGCATCTGTATCTAAATCTTCAAAAAAAGTAATCCATGCGCTATCAATTTTACTTGGGTCATTTTGAAAATGCTTATATAAGTCTCTAATTTTGTTTAAATTCTCTGTAAATTTCATCTCAAATCACTTTATACTTTCTAATAGCGTTAGCCCCATTAAAGCTGGTGATCTAGATATCCTCACATCTGCTGATTTTAATGCCTCTATCTTATCCTCAGCTGTTCCTTGTCCTCCTGAGATTATTGCTCCAGCATGTCCCATTCTTTTTCCTTTAGGCGCCGAAAGTCCTGCTATAAAAGCTGTTATTGGTTTTTTTATTTTTGATTTTTTGATAAAGTCTGCTGCTTCTTCTTCTGCAGTACCTCCAATTTCTCCAATCATTATTATTGATTCTGTACTTTTATCTTTCAGAAATAATTCTAGAACATCAATAAAGTTTGTTCCAGGAATTGGGTCTCCTCCAATTCCTAGACAAGTCGATTGACCTAATCCAACTTGAGTAGTTTGAAAAACAGCTTCGTAAGTTAAAGTACCAGATTTTGAAACAATACCTACACTTCCCTTTTTATGAATTTGTCCTGGCATAATGCCAATTTTACACTCCTCTGGAGTTATGATACCCGGACAATTTGGTCCAATCAGTCTACTTGATGAATGTTCTAATTTTTGCTTTACTATTGTCATGTCATGTTGAGGAATGCCCTCAGTTATACATATGATTAACTCCATATTAGCATCTATTGCTTCTAAAATGGAGTCTGCAGCAAAAGCTGGCGGAACATAAATCACACTAGCGTTTGCTCCTGTAATGCTCTTTGCATCTTCAACAGTATTAAAAACAGGAAGTGATAAATGTGTTTCACCTCCCTTTCCTGGAGTTACCCCTCCAACCATTCTTGTTCCATATTGTATAGCCTGTTCTGTATGAAATGTTCCCTGTGAGCCGGTAAAGCCTTGGCAAATAACTTTTGTACTACTATCTACTATAATTGACATTTTAACCTTTTACCAAATCAACTGCTTTGCTTGCTGCATCTTCTAAATTAGATGCTGTAATAATTTTGATTCCAGATTTTTCTAAAATTCTTTTTCCTTCTTCTACTTTAGTTCCTTCTAGTCTAACTATCATTGGTTTTCCTACAACCACTTCTGATGCAGCCTCTACAATTCCTTCAGCAATAACATCACACCTCATTATACCCCCAAAAATATTTACAAGTATTACCTCTACATCATTATCAGAAAGTATAATNTTAANAGCTCCTTTTACCTTATCCTTTGTAGCTCCTCCTCCCACATCCAAAAAATTCGCTGGAGAAGAGCCTTTTAATTTTATAATATCCATCGTAGCCATTGCTAGACCAGCACCGTTTACCATACAACCTATTTTTCCTTCTAATTTAACATAACTTAGATCATATTTTTCTGCTTCTAGTTCTTTTTGATCTACTTCATTTTCATCAAACATTTTAAATAATTCTGCTTGCCTGAATAAGGCATTATCATCAATATTTATTTTTGCATCCAAGGCTAATATATTTGCATCACTTGTCAGCACTAGTGGGTTAATTTCAACCAGTGTGAAGTCTTTTTCTTTACAAAGGATTACTAAGGATTTGGTTTGCTCTATAAAATTTTTGCGAGTCTTTTTTGGAATTCCAAGGGAAAATGCTATTTTTCTAGCTTGATAATCTGACAAACCTAGTGATGGATCTATTGTCACCTTATATATTTTATCTGGATTTTCTGAAGCTACTTTTTCTATATCCATTCCGCCTTCCGTAGAAGCCATTAATGTGAATCTGCCTTTTGACCTNTCCAAAACAATTCCTAAATAAAATTCTTTTTCTATTTTGCAGGCTTTTTCAATATAAATCTTTGATACTTTTTTACCTTGGGANCCNGTTTGAGGTGTAACTAAATTCATGCCAATCATATTCTCAGCATAACTCTTTAATTCCTCTAGTGAATGGGCAACTTTAATACCTCCACCTTTACCTCTACCCCCTGCATGAATTTGAGCTTTAACTACCCAGCTTTTGCAATTCAANTCTTTAGCTATTTCCACAGCTTCCTTACTGCTATAAGCAACCTTGCCGTCTAATGTATTGATATTATTATTCTTAAAAATTTCTTTAGCCTGATATTCATGAATATTCATAGCTTTATATACTTCTCTTTATTTTTTTAACTGCNTCAACCAGTTTTCTAACTGAACTTACAGATTTTTTTAGCATTTTTCTTTCCGCTGAATTTAATTTAATTTCTATCACTTTTTCTACACCCTTTCTACCAATAATTACAGGTACTCCTATATAGAGGTTTTTTACTCCATATTCACCTTTGAGCAATACAGCTGCAGGTAAAATTCTTTTTTTATCCCTGAGATAAGATTCCGCCATTAATAATGCTGAAGATGCAGGCGCATAAAAAGCTGATCCTGTTTTTAAAAAAGCTACTATCTCTCCTCCTCCATTTCTAGTTCTATTGACTATTTCTTCAATTTTTTTATTTTCAATCATTTTCATCTTAACTAAATCAGGAAGAGGAATTCCACCAACAGTTGAAAATCTTACTAACGGTACCATAGTATCGCCATGCCCTCCCATAACAAAAGCTGATACGTCTTCTACAGAAACTTTAAGTTCTTTTGCGATAAAATACCTAAATCTAGCACTGTCAAGAACTCCAGCCATTCCAACGACTTTATTTGCTGTTAAGCCTGAATATTCTCTCAAAGCCCATACCATAGCATCCAAAGGATTTGTTATACATATTACGAAGGAATTTGGACTATATTTTTTTATAGCCTCTCCAACAGACTTCATAACTTTTAGATTAATCTCTATCAAATCATCTCTACTCATACCAGGTTTTCTTGGAGAACCCGCTGTAACAATAATAACATCAGAGTTTTTAATTATAGAGAAATTATTTGAACCAACTATAGAAGCATCAAACCCTTCTACCGGAGAAGACTCTGCTATATCCAATGCTTTTCCTTGAGGAATCCCTTTAGTAATATCAACAAGATTAACATCTCCTAACTGTTTTAGTCCTATTAGATGGGCAAGAGTACCGCCTATGTAACCTGCTCCAATTAAACTTATTTTGTTTNTTGACATTTATTTCTCCNTATTTTTTTTCGTGCCAATTTAAAGAAGTCATCTCAGATATTCTTGAGGTAGTTCTGGTAAAAGGTAATTCTATTTTTTTTAATTTAAACATATCTGATAAATTATTCTCTGATCTAAGAACCAATTTTTTTTTCTTTTCATAAAGAATATCAATTAAAACAATAAATCTTCTAGCTTCACTTAATTTATTACTACCTAATATTGGAATATTATCAATCAAAAACCATTCAAAAGAATTAGAAATTTTAATGTAATCATTTGGTGAAAACTTATAAGAACACAAGTAGTTAAAGTCTGTTATCAGTATTTGACTAGTCGTCCTCTCAAATTTTAATTTTCTTCCTAGACACTTAATGAAAGTTTTTTTAATTCTTTTTCCTTTAATTATATTATTACATTCAAATTGAAATTTTTTTTTTGATTGTAAATTTATAGGAAAAATAAAATATTTAGTTTCTTGTTTTTTTTCTCTTCTTAAATCTACAGAGTTTTTAATTTTAATAACTTTCATTTCTGAATTTATTAAATCTATAAATGGTAAAAATTGTGTTCTTTGTAATCCGTTTTTATATAAATCNTTTGGCTTATAATTTGATGTTATTACAAAGAATACTTTTTTTTTTATTAAGTAATTAAATAGTCTAGAGACTATCATTGCATCTGCGATATCAATTATTTCTAGCTCGTCAAAGCATATTAATGCTATACTAGATGCTATTTCGGAAGAAGCTTTTTCTATTGGGTTAGTATTTTTTTTTAAACGGAGATGAGAAATTTTCTCATGTATCGTATTGATGAACTCTTGAAAATGTATCCTTAAAATTTTTTTTTTAAAATATTTCTTTTCCATTAAATCAAAAAATAAATTTACGAGAAAAGTTTTTCCTCCACCTGGGGGGCCATATATGTATATACTTTTTGCCTTTTGTTTAATTAATATTTTTTTAAAGATAGAATTTCTATCAATAAGTCTATCTAATAGATTGTCTAATTCAAAAATAAGTTTTTCTTGAAAAAAAATATGATCTATTTTTTTTTTTTTACTTCGTTATCATAAAAATTTTTTAATAATTTCCTTGACTTCATATTATCCTAGTATTGGCATTTTAAATTCTGCTCCTTGTCTTATACCTTCAGGCCACTTAGAAGTAACTGTCTTTACATTTGTAAAAAATCTAATTGCATCCATACCATAAGCATTATGCCCACCAAATATTGAGTTTTTCCAACCACCAAAGCTAAAATAAGCAACAGGTACTGGTATTGGAATATTTACTCCTACCATGCCTATATTCGACTCATTGGAAAAGTTTCTTGCTGTGTCTCCATCTCTAGTGAATATCGAGCATCCATTACCATACATATTATCTTTGACTAATTTTAAAGCCTCATCATAATCCTTTGATCTTACTATACTTAATATAGGTCCAAATATTTCTTCATTATAAATTTTCATATCTTTAGTAACATTGTCAAATAAACATGGACCAATAAAATACCCATTTTCATATCCTTGAAGTTTTATATTTCTTCGATCAACAATCAAATCTGCTCCTTCCTCTAGTCCCGAATCTATAAGACTGTTAATTCTATCGTGAGCCTCTTTGCTTACTACAGGTCCCATATCAGAGGTTTGGTCGTTGTAAGGTCCTACTTTGATATTATTTATTTTAGGTTTGATATTATTGATTAATTTTTCAGCAACATCTCCGACCGCAACTGCAACTGATATTGCCATACATCTTTCTCCTGCTGAACCATAGGCTGCTCCTATTAATGCATCAGATGCTTGCTCAATATCTGCATCTGGCATAATTACCATATGATTTTTTGCGCTTCCTAATGCCTGCACTCTTTTATTAAAGGACGCTGATTTTTGGTAAATATAAGAAGCTACCTTGCTAGATCCCACAAAACTTACTGAAGATATATCCTTGTGCTCTATAATAGCATCAACTACTTCCTTATCACCATTTACAACATTTACTAATCCTTTAGGCGCTCCTGCTTCTTCATATAGTTCAACTAATCGTATAGAACTCGAAGGATCTCTTTCAGAGGGTTTTAAAAGGAATGCGTTTCCACACGCTGTGGCAAGTGGAAACATCCATAGAGGGATCATGACCGGGAAATTAAATGGGGTTATTCCGGCACAAATTCCTAAAGGTTGTTTAATTGAAAAGGTATCAATTCCAGTACCAACCTGATTAGAAAATTCTCCTTTTAATAGATTTGGAATACCACATGCAAACTCTACAACTTCTATTCCTCTTTGAAGAGACCCTCTGGCATCTTCAATTGTTTTACCATGCTCTTTTGAAACTAATTCCGCTATTTCATTGGCGTTGTCCTCTAACAACTGTTTGTATTTAAACATTATAGCAGCTCTTTTAGCTGGAGTAGTTTCTCTCCAAGAGGAAAGTATATTTTTTGAAACATCTAATGCTTTATTAACAACTGCAGTATTACCTAAACAGACCTCAGATATAACTTCACCAATGGCTGGGTTATATACACTTCCTTTTCTTTCACCACCCGAAATTTTTTCTCCATTGATATAGTGCTTAATTAAATCCATGATAAAATCCTTATCTATATTTTTATATATAAAAATAAAATATACATTATATAAGAAAGCAATAATAGTACAATCAAAGTTCTATTTAAAAACCTTATATAGAAGGCTATTAAAACAAACACTAACATAGAAAATATTAAGTAATAAATATCTATTAAATCTACTGTATCTTTAGTAATTATTGGCGTAATAACTGAAGCAGTACCTGTAATTCCAAGTAAATTAAAAAGATTTGAACCTAGTATAGCGCCTAATATAAAATTTATTTGACCTCTATATGCAGCTACAACTGATGTAGCTACTTCTGGTATTGAGGTGCCAATAGCAACTAAACTTAAACCTATTATAGTTTGGCTAACATTAAAAAAATTAGCTACATTAACAGCTCCCTTTACTAGAATTTCAGCTCCCACGAAAACTCCCATAATTCCTATTAAAGAAAAAATGAATGATTTTGGTAAAGACATAAGAATTTCCTCTTCTTTAACTTCAAACTTTCTTCCTCCCACTTTGGCTTCGTAAATAATAAAAAATATGTATAAGCATAGAGTTATAATCATTATCACCCCTAAATAGAAACTGAAATGCTCTGTAGTCAACAAAATTAGGCTATACAGCAATGTAATTATTAATAGAAAAATGCAATCAATTTTCTTTACATCACTTTTTTTGGGTATCTTTATCAAAAATGCAACTGGCAATGCAAATAGTATATTAGCAATATTAGAGCCCACTATATTTCCTATTGTTATGCCTTCGAATCCTTTAATAGCAGCATTTACTGATATAGCAAGCTCTGGAGCGGAGGTTCCGAATGCAACAAGGGTCATAGCTACAATAAAAGGTTGTATTTTCAAGTTTCTTGCTAGGGAAGTAGCACCATTTACCAGCCATTCACCACTAAAATAAAGTATTACTATTCCAATAAAAAGATATAGTAAACCTATCAACTTTTAGCCAAAATTTTTTGTTTTATTTTGGCGATTGCCTTAGCCGGATTTAAACCCTTAGGGCAGGTTTTAGTACAATTCATAATAGTGTGACATCTATATAATTTGAAAGAATCCTCTAAAGAATTAAGTCTTTCATCGGTCGCATTGTCTCTAGTATCAGCTATCCATCGCCAGGCTTGCAGCAATATTGCTGGTCCTAGGTATTTATCTCCATTCCACCAATAACTGGGACAACTTGTAGAACAACAAAAACACATAATACATTCATATAAACCGTCTAATTGTTTTCTATCCTCTGGAGATTGTAGTTGTTCTCTTTCTACTAAATTACCTTCATCTTTTTTCAACCAAGGTTCAATAGAATTATACTGCTTATAAACGTGAGATAAATCAGGAACTAAATCTTTAATTACTGGCATGTGAGGTAAAGGATATATTTTAACATCACCTTTCATATCATTAATATATTTTGTACAAGCCAAAGTATTTGTACCATCAATATTCATGGAGCAACTTCCACAAACACCTTCTCTACAAGATCTTCTGAAAGTAAGTGTTGGATCAATACTATTTTTTATAGTGATCAAGGCATCCAAAACCATAGGGCCGCAATCCTTTAGATCTACTTCATATGTATCAGTTCTAGGATTCTCTTTTAATTCTGGATCATATCTGTAAATAACAAACCTTTTCTTGTAGTCGGTCTTTTTTTCAAGTTTATAGTCTTTACCTTGATTTATCCTAGAGTTTTTTGGAAGTCTTAATTCAACCATAAGATTAACTAATATACTCTTGCTTTGGGAGGAAATGACTGAACCTCGTTCGACATAGCTCTCAAGGTAACAGGTCTAGATCCCAATTTGACATCTTTATCTTCTAACCAACTTAAGGTATGAAATAACCAGTTTTTATCGTCTCTTTCTTGGTAATCGTCTCTTGCATGAGCACCTCTACTTTCTTTTCTATTTTCTGCTGATTTCATAGTAACTAAGGCTTGTTGAATAAGATTTTCTAATTCTAGAGTTTCGAGTAGTTCAGTGTTCCAAATTAAAGACCTATCTTTGACGCCTATATTTTCAAATTGCGAATATATTCCAGACATATTTTTATTTCCTTCTTTCAATCCATCTCCTGTACGAAATACTGAACAATGCTTTTGCATTGATTTCTGCATTTGCAACCGGATTAAAGAAGGATATTCGTCTCCTTTTGAATGTCTAATTCTATCAAATCTATCTAAGGATTTTTCTATAGAACCAATTGGACTAAAATTTGATTTCTTAATATTTTTGAATTCTTTTGATATATGGTTTGCAACACTTCTACCAAAAACTACTAGGTCAAGAAGAGAGTTTGAACCTAATCTATTAGCTCCATGCACTGATACGCATGCTGCCTCGCCTATAGCATATAGATTCTGGATTTTTAAGTCATTTTTACCATCTAAGTTAGTAACAACTTCTCCAGTATATTTTGCTGGAATTCCACCCATGTTATAGTGACATGTAGGAATAACTGGTATTGGTTCCTTTGTCACATCAATTCCGGCAAAAATTTTAGCTGTCTCAGAAATTCCTGGTAGTCTTTCGTTGATTACTTTCGGATCTAAATGATTTAAATGTAAATGTATATGATCACTATGATTACCAACTCCTCTACCTTCATTGATCTCTATAGTCATGGACCTAGCTACTACATCCCTAGAGGCTAAATCTTTTGCGTTAGGAGCGTATCTCTCCATGAATCTCTCACCTTCTTTATTAGTCAAGTAGCCACCCTCTCCTCTAGTTCCTTCTGTAATTAAACATCCAGCCCCATAAATGCCAGTCGGATGAAATTGTACGAATTCCATATCTTGTAAGGGAACTCCTGCTCTTAAAGCCATTGCATTTCCATCCCCCGTGCAAGTGTGAGCAGAAGTCGCTGAAAAATATACTCTTCCATATCCGCCTGTAGCGAGAATAACCTTCTGCGCATTAAATCTATGAATAGTACCATCCTCTAGACACCAGGCTAAAATACCGCAGCAATTTTCATCCTTATCCATAATCAAATCAAGCGCTATGTATTCTATAAAAAATTCTGCATTATTTTTGATAGATTGCTGATATAAAGTATGGAGAATAGCATGCCCAGTTCTATCTGCAGCAGAACAAGTTCTATTTGCTGGAGGGCCATCTCCAAACTCAGTAGTCATGCCTCCAAAAGGTCTTTGATAAATTTTTCCATCAGGCGTTCTTGAGAAAGGGACGCCATAATGTTCTAATTCAACAACAGCGGGTATGGCTTCTCTACACATATATTCAATAGCATCTTGGTCTCCCAGCCAATCAGAACCTTTTACGGTATCATACATGTGCCATTTCCAATTGTCATCGCTCATATTACCTAAGGCTGCGCTAATTCCACCTTGAGCTGCAACAGTATGACTTCTAGTAGGAAAAACTTTGGTTATGCAGGCCACCTTAAGACCACTTTCTACTAATCCAAGTGTAGCTCTCAACCCAGCCCCTCCTGCACCTACTACTACTACATCATAAGAATGTTCTACTATATTATATGCCTTGGCCATAAATCCTATCTAACAAATAAAAAAATTATAAACATAATTAATACGAATACTGCTAATGTAAAGATTTCTAGTGTCTTTAATAGAAAAAATTTAATTCTTATATTATGAATATAGTCCTCAACTACAACAGTCAATCCTAATCTCATATGATAGCTAGCAATCAATAGAAAAAATATAAGAAAAATAAAATTTGGTATACTGTTTAACCATATTACTTTTTTTTCATAACTTAAAGATAGGAATTTTGGAAGATTTAGTAGAAGCCATACTGATAAGGGGAGCATTGCAACAGCCGTTAATTTTTGCTGCCACCAATGCTTAAGACCAGACTCATGCACCTCGTTTGTATTATAAACTTTTTCTTTACTGTTTTTCATAATATTATAATGTCCAAAGCATAAAATTCAGAAAAATAGAAAGAAATATTATTGAGTATCCAGAATAATTCACGTTTTTTAAATCAAATCCAAAACCTAAATCCCAAATTAAATGTCTTATTCCATTTAGAGTATGATAAAGCAATGAAAAAGTGTAAAGTATAAAAAAAATTTTACCAATTAATGATTGTGTAAATAATTCAATAAATTTGTAAGTTTCTTTCTCAGATATAATTAATAAAATTAAGATAAAAATTAAAAAAAGTCCGAATGATTGAATAATACCAGTTATTCTGTGTGAGATTGATAGTAACGAGGTAATTTGGGGCTTGTAAATTGTTAAATGAGGTGATGTTGGTCTATTTTCTTTATTCATAACCTTATATTATTTTTTGAGCTATCAAAGACTCAGCTATTTGTACAGAATTTAATGCCGCTCCTTTAAGTAAATTATCAGAAACAACCCATAAATTAAAAGCGTTTTTATCAAATAAATCTTTCCTTAACCTAGAAACGTAAACCCAGGGCTTTCCTGCACTTGTAATTGGAGTATGATAATCTTCTTTTGAATATTTTACACCTTCAGCTATATTTAATTTATTCTCAATCTCTTTTATAGTAACTTCTCTCTCTAGCCTTAGATATACTGCTTCTGCATGTCCAATAAAAGTGCCTACTCTCACACAAGTAGCATTTACCTTAATATTATTATCAAGTATTTTTCTAGTTTCATTTACCATCTTCATTTCTTCCTTAGTAAACCTTTCTTCAGTGAAAGCATCTATTTGAGGCACTACATTGAAACCTATCTGTTTTGGAATGTACTGAGTCTTAATAGGTTTATTATTCAATAAATTAAAAGTTTGTTCTTCCAGTTCGTTAATGGCCTTTTGGCCTGCACCAGAAACAGACTGATAAGTTGAAACTACTATTTCAGAAATTTTTGATAATTCGTGAATTGGTTTAAGCGCCACCAACATCTGAATAGTGGAACAATTAGGGTTAGAAAAAATTTTTCTTTTAGAATTTTTTAAAGCTTCAGAATTAATTTCTGGTACAATTAATGATATATCTTTTTCCATTCTGAAACACGAAGTGTTGTCAATTACAAAACAACCTTTGTTTTCTGCCATTATTGCATATTTTGCAGAAATAGTAGAACCAGCAGAAAAAAAAGCTAAATCCGTATTTTGAAAATCAAAACCCTCCAGACTATCTACATAAAACTCATGTTCTTGATGACTTATGATTTTTCCTTTAGAGTGCCTCGATGCAAGAAGAGTAATGCTATTGTATGGAAGCTTTCTTTCTAAAACAGTACTAAGCATTTTTCTTCCTACTGCGCCTGTTGCTCCTACTATGGCAATGTTATATTTCATCTTTATTTTTCGCTAAATGATCTATTTCCTGACTTATTAAAAGTCCCATATCAGTGGTTGATACTAGTTTATCCTTATCTTTGAATATATCTTGAGTCCTATAACCCTTATTCAAAACTAACTCAACTGCTTTTTCTAGTAAGAGCGCAATTTCTTTTTCTTTTAAAGAGTAATCTAATAACATAGCAAACGAAAGTATCATTGCAATTGGATTCGCTATATTTTTATTTGCTATATCGGGTGCGCTCCCATGAACTGGCTCATAGAGGGACAATCTTTTATTATTTTCTCTTATTTTTCCTAAACTAGCTGAAGGAAGCATTCCTAACGAACCAGTTAATTCTGCTGAAATGTCTGAAAGTATGTCACCAAAAAGATTTCCTGTAACTATAACATCAAATTGTTTTGGATTTCTTACCAATTGCATAGCGCAATTATCTGCATACATATTTTTTAAATTAATTTGCCTATATTCACTGTTTTTTAATTTTAGTATTTCCTCTCTCCATAATAAGCCAGACTCCATAACGTTTGATTTATCTACTGAGTGAACAAGCCCACTCCTGTTTAAAGCTATTTCAAATCCTACTCTACCTAATCTAGTTATTTCATCTGTATGGTAGACCTCAGTATTTATGCCTTTTCTTTTTCCATTTTTCATATCTTCTATTCCTCTAGGTTCACCAAAATAAATACCTCCCGTTAACTCTCTTAATACTATGATATTCATTCCTTTAACAATTTCAGGCTTTAGTGAGGATGCTTCAGCTAAGGCATCAAATACTTTTGCTGGCCTTATATTGGCGAATAAATCTAGTTCTTTTCTAAGTTTTAATAGACCCCTTTCTGGTCTTTTTTCAAAAGGCAATTCGTTATATTTATCACCTCCTACAGCACCCAATAGTACCCCATCACTCTGTCTCGCCTTATCTATAACCCTATTTGTTATTGGTTCATTGTGCTCGTCATAAGAGGATCCTCCTATTAAGTCTTCATCTAAATTGAATTCTAAATGTGTTACTTTCTCTAATGAGTTTATTATGTGTTTTAGTGCATTGCTGATTTCTGGACCAATTCCATCACCAGGCAAAAGAAGAATGTTAGATTTAGTTTTCATTTTTTAATAATTTCCACGGTTTATTTTTAAATTCATTGTTTTCGTAATTCTTAATGCTTTTTATATGTTTTAGAGTAAGTTCTATGTCATCATATCCATGTAGCAACCTTTCTCTAACTGAGTCCTCAACCTCAAAAAAATAACTGTTATTGCCAGAATGAACTTTTTTTTCCTTTAAATTAACTGTTATTAACTGCTTTTTATTGGCTATTTCATCAAGACTCAATACCTCATCTTTTTTAAGAACTAACGGGAAAAGGCCATTCTTAATAGAGTTGTTATAGAATATATCTGCGAATGAAGTCGATATTACACATCTTATTCCAAAATCTAATAAAGCCCAAGGAGCATGTTCTCTTGAGGATCCACAACCAAAATTGTCACCAGCAACTATAATCTTGGCTTTTTTCCAAGGATCTTTGTTTAATACAAATTTTTCATTTTTTTCATTATTTCTTTTAAATCGTTTTTCAAAAAAAAGATGTTTTCCGAGACCTTTCCTCTCAATGGTCTTCAAAAATTGTTTAGGTATAATTGCATCAGTATCAATGTTTATTTCAGGAAGACTGGCAGCAACACTACTTATTTCTTCAAACTTTAACACTTTCTAATACTCCGAGACATCTACAAATCTTCCTTTCAATGCGGTTGCTGCTGCAGTTGCAGGGCTTACTAGATGTGTTCTTCCACCTCTACCCTGCCTTCCTTCAAAATTTCTATTTGAAGTTGATGCACATCTCTCTCCTTCAGCTAGCTGATCCGGATTCATTCCTAAACACATAGAACAACCTGGTTCCCTCCATTCGAAGCCTGCATCTAAAAATACGTCTTTTAAGCCTTCCTCTTCTGCCTTCTGCTTGACTATTCCTGAACCTGGAACAACTAATGCTTGCACATTTTTTGCTACTTTCTTTCCTCTTATAACCGACGCTGCAATTCTTAGATCCTCTATTCTTCCATTCGTACAAGATCCTATGAAAACTTTTTGAACGCCGACATTAGTCATTTTAGTTCCTGGTTTCAGCCCCATATAGTCGAGAGATCTTTCAGCAGCCTTTTGCTTATCATGGTCAAAAAAATCAACGGGATTTGGAATTTCTTCAGAAACACTAATTCCGTCTTCTGGGCTAGTGCCCCAAGTAACGAATGGGCTTAAATCTTTTACGTCAAAAGTGTACTCTGTTTCATAATATGCACCATTATCAGAGTAGATTTTGTTCCAATCTTTTAAAGCATGTTCCCAAGATTTTCCCGATGGAGAAAATTCTTTTTCTTTTAAATATTGGTATGTCTTCGAGTCTGGAGCAATCAATCCAGCCTTAGCTCCTGCCTCAATAGACATATTACAAAGCGTCATACGTTCTTCCATGGACATATTTTTAACTGTAGTACCACAAAACTCAATAACATGTCCTGTTCCAGCGGAGGTTCCTATTTTGCTAATCACACTTAATATTACATCTTTAGCTGTTACATAGTTCTTTAGTTTTCCTTCTAGATTAATCTTCATATTTTTTGGCTTTTTTTGTACTAGTGTTTGTGTAGCTAATACATGTTCAACCTCTGATGTTCCTATGCCGAAAGCTAAAGCTCCAAAAGCTCCATGAGTAGATGTATGTGAGTCTCCACAAACTACTGTAGTTCCTGGTAAAGTAAAGCCAAGTTCAGGTCCTATTATATGAACTATTCCTTGGTTAACGTCAGTCAGTGGTATGTATCTAATCTTATTTTTAAGTAAATTTTTTTCTAATGTTTCTACTTGAAGTCTAGAAATCTCATCGGTGATAGATGCGATTCCTTTGCTTCTATTAGTTGTTGGCACATTATGGTCAGCTACTCCAAGAGTTAAATCAGGCATCCTGATTTTTCTACCACTATTTCTTATGGATTCGAAAGCTTGGGGGCTGGTTACCTCATGAACTAGGTGTCTGTCTATATAAATGAGGTATTGTTCATTACCTATGTTTTCTAAAACATGGTCATCCCAAACTTTATCAAATAAGGTTCTGGGATTATTCATATTAATTACTTTCTTTATCTACTACCTTATCGGTTATCCTAATTTTGTCTGATTTAGTTCTTTCCTTCTTTTTAGAAAAATCTTTTTTTTCTGAAATTCTAGCAGATTTTCCTGATCTTTTTCTAAGATAGTAAAGTTTTGATCTTCTTACTTTACCTCGCCTAATAAGTTCTATACTATCTAACATGGGAGAATATACTGGAAATACTCTCTCTACTCCTTCTCCATGTGATATTTTCCTCACGGTAAATGTAGAATTAAATCCTCTGTTAGACCTTGCTATACATACTCCTTCAAATGCTTGAATTCTTTCTTTGTTTCCTTCTGTAACAAATACATTAACTTTAATAGTATCTCCTGATTTAAAGCTAGGAACATCTCTTTTCTTAACTATCTCAGCAATCTGCTCTTTTTCTATATCGTTTATAATGTTCATTTTTTACCTGTAGTATTAAACTATATATATTTTTATACAAAAAATCAAAATTTGGCTATTATTTTTTTTTAAAAAATATTTTAGAGTTTGCTTTTCTCCATTTGATTATTTCTTTATGATTTCCAGACAACAGAACATCTGGAACATCGGAATTTTCCCATTTCCTAGGTCTAGTGTATTGCGGATGTTCTAAGGAATCATTATTAAAACTTTCTTCTTCTAAACTTTTCGTATTACCCAATACACCAGGCAAAAGCCTTATTACTCCTTCTAAAGTTGCCATTGAAGCGATTTCTCCACCCATTAAAACAAAATTTCCTAGTGAAACCTGCTGAAAATTATTTTTTTCAATAAATCTCTCATCTATACCTTCATATCTACCACAGACTAGGACCATTCCTTCTAGCTTGCTAAAGTTTAATAAAAGATTTTGATTTAAGGTACTGCCTCTAGGAGAAAAAACTATTTTAGCATATTTCTTAGATGTAATTTCCGGATTATCTTTTTTTATCTTATCGTATGCTGATTGCAAGACATCAGGTCTAATTATCATGCCTGGACCGCCACCAAAAGGAACATCGTCAATTTTTTTTCCATTAACAGCATGCTTTTTTAAATCTATAACAGATAGGTGCCAAAGTTTCTTTTTTAGAGCTTTTCCTATTAGTGAGATATTAAGTAAACCAGGAAATACTTCTGGAAATATTGTTATTATAATGACCTTAAACATTCTGTTATACGATGTAGTTTTTTCCAAGTCTTATTGTTTTTTTCTTTATATTAATATTTTTTTTTTCAATATCATAAAGTCTTATCATAAATTGATAATTTTCTAACTCTAATAGTTCTCCTGCTCCAAAATTATGTATGGCCTTAACAATACCAAGTGGTTTAGACTCAAAATTTATTACTTGGCAATCCAAAAGGTCTCTATGATAAAATTCATTTTTTTTTGGTTTAATTAGTTCATATTCATTTATCCATATATATTCGCCAAGAAATTTAGATACATCATTAGCAGAATTAAATGAAACACTTCCGCAAACGTAATTTTTTCCTTTTTTGAATTTTTTTTCTAAATTTACTTTAAAATTTTTTATGTAAATTTTATCTTTATATCTTGCAAAACTATTACCATTATCATTGTAAATCTCCACAACAAATAAACCTTTTATGCCATGAGTTGACAAAATTTTGCCTAACTTTATTTGATTGCTGCTTCCAGACATATATTTTATTTAATCTATGAGTTTAATTTTATATATTATTAAAATTCTCACTTAAAAAATTAAAAAAAACAAATTTATTTTTTTTCTGACTCTTCTCCTGTAGCAGCTTTTGCTTCTTCTTTCTTTTCAGCTGTTTCTATAGGTTTTTCTTCCGCAGGAGC
>PBGQ01000033.1 GCA_002720125.1 Rickettsiales bacterium
TAAAAGCTTGGAAAGGTGATAAAGCAGGCAACCTAATTTACAGAAAGACGGCTAGGAACTTCAATCCTGTAATGGCTACAGCAGGAAAAGTTACGGTAGCAGAGGTCGAAGAAATTTTAGAGGAAGGAGAGCTTGACCACGATAATATTCATACTCCTGGAATCTATGTACAGAGAATTATAGAAGGAAAAAACTACAGTAAAGCAATTGAAAACTTAGTATTTAGGGAGAAATAATTGGGATGGAATAGAGAAGAAATGTGTAAAAGGGCTGCAGAAGAATTAAAAGATGGATTCTATGTTAACTTAGGTATAGGAATGCCAACTTTAGTAGCAAATTTTATTCCGAGCAGAAAAAAAATTACTTTGCAAAGCGAAAACGGTATGTTGGGCATGGGACCTTTTCCAGAACGTGGAGATGAAGACCATGATTTAATAAATGCAGGCAAACAAACCATAACATCACTGCCAGATACTAGTTATTTTTCATCAGCTGACTCTTTTGCAATGATAAGAGGAGGACACATAGATTTGTCAATACTCGGAGCAATGCAGGTTTCCCAAAAAGGTGACCTAGCTAACTGGATGATACCTGGAAAGATGGTTAAGGGCATGGGGGGAGCAATGGATCTAGTAGCAGGAGTTAAAAGGGTAATTGTTTTAATGGATCATTGTGCAAAGGACGGATCCCCAAAAATTGTAAATAAGTGCAGCTTGCCATTAACAGGAGCTGAAGTAGTAAACTTGATAATTACAAATTTGGGTGTGTTTCTTATAGATAATGGTATAAAATTATTAGAGTTTGCTACAAATGTAAAAAAGACGGAAATAATCAATTCTACCGAAGCGGAAATAGAATTTCCCTCTACTGACAATCTAAAATAATTTTTCCAGTATTTTTTCTTTCGATCAACAAATTTAATGCTTTTCCTGCATCTTTTAATTTGAATTCCTTGTATACAGTTGGATTAATTTTTTTATTAATAAATAAATTTTCTAAAGCTAAAAAATCTTCCTCAATTTTTTTAGGGTATCTATAAGCGTATTCCCCCCAATATAGGCCTTCAGCTCTAGCATTCTTTAATAGTAATCTATTTGCTGGTAAATCAGGTATCTTTCCTGAAGCAAATCCTACGATAATAATTCTACCATTCCAATTTAAGGTTTTAACGACATCAAGCGTTGCTTGCCCTCCTACCATATCTATGACTAAATCTAAACTTTTTATCCCTAGTTCTTTTAATTTAGTTCTAATTATATCTTGCTTGTAATTAATTACATAGTCTGCACCATGGCTTAAGCAAACTTCTAATTTTTTAATGTCTCCGCCACAAGCTATTACGGTTGCGCCGTATGCTTTAGCTATTTCCACAGCAGCTATACCTACGCCGCCTGTCGCTCCTAATATTAAACAAACATCATTCTTTTTAATATTTCCTTTTTCCACTAAAGAACTAAATGCAGTACCATATGCAACAGGAAACCCTCCAGCTATTCTTAAAGACATATTTTTAGGAATCTTGTAAACATTTTCCTCCGGTACAATCACACACTCTTTATAGCCTCCATATTTCATAATTGCCATTACTTTATCATTTACCTTTATTCTTTTAGATGCGGTTCCAACTTCTAAAACTATTCCTGAAACTTCTAATCCTGGTGAGAAAGGAGGTCTGGGTCTTTCCTGATATTTTCCTTTAATTGTAAGAATATCGGCAAAATTTACACCTGCATAATTTACCTTTATTTTAACATCATTTTTACCTAATTCTTCATGTTCTAATTTCTGATATTCTAGTTTATCTGGTTGACCAAATTTTTTTACTATTATGTTATACATTTTTCTTGTAGACCTTTGATTGAATTTAAATTAAAACTAAGTTTACTTATTACTTAATTGGAGTAAATATGAAATTTAAAATTTTTAATATATGTTGTTTTTTGCTTTTAATTAACATTTCGCTTGCGGATGAAAATAAATACATAAAACAAGGAGATTATCAGACTTGGACCGTCTTTGCTAAAAAAAATAAAGAGTTATGTTACGCTATAGCCAGTCCAATAAAATCTGAAGGAAGCTACAATTTAAGAGGTAGGGTAAGTATGGTTGTAGCAAGAAGACCCAAAGAAGACTCAAAAAACTTTATAGGTATAGATTTTGGTTACTCTTTTCCAGACGATGCAAAAGTAAAAATCACCATAGATCAAAATACAGATTTTCAATTGCATACTTTTGAACAAACAGCTTGGACAGACCCTAAAGACAAATCTAAATTAGATGATGTTATAATAAAAGAAATGATACGAGGTATAGATTTAGAAGTTTTTGGAAAATCAGAAAGAGGAACCAATACTAAAGATTTATATTCTTTAAAAGGTTTTGCTAAGGCTTATAAAAAGATAAAAGAAACTTGTGGATAATTCTTTAAAAAAAAATATCTATGACTTGGACAAACAAGCATTAGATGAATTTATTGTCGATGCTGGCTTTAAAAAGTTTAGGTCTAAGCAGATTTGGAACTGGCTTTATGTGAATGGAGCAAAAGAATTTAAGCAAATGAAAAATATTTCAAATGACTTAATATGTAATTTAGAAAAAAGTTTTTTTATTAGCCCACTTAGAGTCAAAAAATACATGAAATCTAGCGACGGCACTATTAAGTGGCTTTTTCTATTAGAAGATCAAAAAGAAGTTGAAACAGTTTACATTCCGGAAGGAAAAAGAGGAACAATTTGTGTGTCTTCTCAAGTAGGTTGTGCATTAGCTTGCTCTTTTTGTCATACTGGTACGATGAAGTTTAAAAGAAATCTTAATATGTCAGAAATTATAGGGCAAGTGATATCTGTCAAAAATGAAATAAAAGATTGGCAAAAGAGAACAGAAGAGAGAAAGGTTACAAATATTGTTTATATGGGTATGGGAGAACCATTACTTAATTATAAAAATGTTATCAAATCTATCAATCTGCTCAGCGATGAGGAAGGACTTGCTATATCAAAAAGAAAGATTACATTGTCGACTTCCGGGGTTGTTCCAAGGATTAATGATTTCAAACACGAAAAAGATGTAAATCTAGCTATATCTCTGCATGCTGTTTTTGATAATAAAAGGAACGAATTGGTGCCAATCAATAGAAAATGGCCACTGTCAAACCTTATTGATTCCTTAAAAAAATATAGTATTTATAGAGATAAGAAAAGAATAACATTCGAGTACATTATGCTGAAAGATGTAAATGATTCCGTAGAAGACGCAAAGGAACTAATTAAATTAATCAGAAATTTAAAGGCAAAGGTTAATTTGATACCTTTCAATAGATGGCCTGGTTCTAAATATGAAGTATCTTCCAACGAAAGAATAGAAAAATTTCCAAAATATGTTATGGAAGAAGGAAAAATTTTAGCTACTATCAGAAAGCCTAGGGGAGAAGATATATTGGCAGCGTGTGGTCAATTAAAATCTTTAAACCTTAAACAAATTTAAGGAGAATTTATGAATGATACAGTAGTTTTGGCTTACTCAGGTGGTTTGGACACATCAGTTATTTTAAAATGGTTACAAGAAGAAAAAAAACTTAATGTCATTGCCTACATTGCAGATTTAGGTCAAAGAGAAAATCTTGACCTAGCAAAGAAGAAGGCCATTAAAATGGGAGCAAAAAAAGTTATTGTAGAAGATTTAAAAAACGTGTTTGCAAAAGAATTTATATTTCCAATGTTTAGAGCAAATGCTCTTTATGAGGGAACTTATCTTTTGGGAACTGCTATCGCAAGACCTCTTATTGCAAGACAGCAGATCAAAATTGCTAGACAATATAAGGCTAAATATGTTTCCCATGGAGCTACAGGTAAAGGAAATGACCAAATTAGATTTGAATTGGGTTATTATGCTCATAATCCAAAAATAATTGTAATTGCTCCTTGGCGAGAATGGAACCTTAATTCAAGGACAGATCTCATTTCATACGCAAAAAGAAATAAAATTAAAGTTCAAGCAAATAAAAATAATGAACCTCCCTATTCAATGGACGCAAACCTTTTACATATCTCATATGAAGGAAAAATTCTAGAAAATCCTTGGACGGAACCACAAGAAAAAATGTTTAAAATGACAAAAAATCCAAAAAAAACTAGTAAAAGGGGGGAAATAGTTGAGATAGGGTTTAGAAGGGGAGATCCCGTATCTGTTAATAAAAAAATATTATCTGCATATCATATTATGGAACTTCTAAACAAAATTGGAGGAAGAAACGGAATAGGAAGACAGGATATAGTAGAGAATAGAACTATAGGTATGAAATCTAGAGGCGTTTACGAAACTCCTGGAGGAACAATTTTATTAGCTGCTCATAGGGCAATAGAGAGCATGATATTAGATGGACCTACTGTATGCTTAAAAGATGAGATAATGCCAAAATATGCAAAAGCAATTTATGATGGCTTGTGGTTTAGTTTAGAAAGAGAAATGATGCAATCATTAGTAGATACAAGTCAAGCAGAGGTAACAGGAGATGTGAGGATTTTTTTAAGACAAGGAAACATTATGGTCTTAGGTAGAAGATCAAAAAATAGTAAATACAATGAGGCCTTATCAACTTTCGAAGAAGATAATGTCTACGACCAAGGAGATGCAGCTGGATACATTAAGCTAAAATCTCTAAGGTTTAGAAGTTAGCCAAAATTGAGTAATCCAGAGTACTCAAATAGTAAATTTCTAAAGAAAATTAAAACTATAATCAATATCAAAGGCGAGACATCTACACCCCCAAGATCAGGCAATATACTTCTTATTGGCTTTAGAAGAGGTTCAGTAACCTTATAAAGAAAATTTCCTACTAAGTTTACAAAGTTACTTGAAGTATTTATTATTCCAAAAGCAATTAACCAGCTCAGAATTGCTTGAACGATCAGCAACCATATAAATATTTCTATTATTTGACTTATTAGAATAACTATAGATGTCATAATAATATTGTATTGAAAAAAAAATTTTTTTATAGATTTTTTTCAAAAAGTAGCAAAAGAATAATTCTTTTGCTACTTTAAGAAAGAGCAGGCTACTTTTTTGAGACGCCTTCTAGACCTGCTGTACCCGTTTCTACTAGATCCAATCCATATTCTTCATCTTCATCAGATGCTCTTATTCCAACGGTTGTCTTTAATATCATCCAGACTATGGTTGAACCAATAACAGTGAAAGCACCAAATGCTATTACACCGATTAATTGTACACCAAAACTGGTATCACCATTTGTAAAAGGTACAATTAATGTTCCCCAAATACCAGCTATTAAGTGGGCAGGAATGGCTCCTACTACGTCATCGATTTTTAACATATCCAAAAGTTTCATTCCATACATACAAAGTATACCTCCTATGGCTCCGATGATTATAGCTTGTCCTATACTTGGAGTTAAAGGCTCTGCAGTAATACTGACTAACCCTGCAATTGCACCATTTAAGGTGGCGCCAATATCAGTTTTACCAGTCACAATTCTACTTAGTATCATTGGGCCAAGAACTCCGCCAGATGCTGCCATGGTAGTATTGCTAAATATGGTGGCCACTGCATTAGCGTCTACATAAGTTCCAAGAGCTAATTGANAAGCTCCATTAAATCCAAACCATCCAAGCCATAAAATCCAAACACCTAATGTAGCCATTGGAATAGATTGTCCTGGCATTACTTTGGGTGTTCCATCTTTACTATATTTTCCTTTTCTTGCACCTAAAATTAAAGCGCCAGTTAGAGCTGCCCAACCGCCAACAGAGTGGACAATTGTAGAACCAGCAAAATCTGAAAAACCCATTTCACTTAACCATCCACCGCCCCATTGCCATGAACCAGATATAGGGTATAANATAGCAGTGAGTATAAGAACAAATCCTAAAAATGGCCAAATTAATATTCTTTCTGCCAAAGCACCAGAAACAATGGANGCGGTTGTAGCTACAAAAACCATTTGAAAAAACCAGTCAGATGCAGGTGAATAAGCTTGCCCAATTAAATCTGAGTCATTATTTACGCCACTAGACCAAATACTAACAGAACCTACGTAACCTCCCTCAACACCTGCATACATTAGATTATATCCAATAAGATAATAAGCAATACCTGCAATTGAGAACAAGCCGACATTCTTTAAACAAATTACAACAGTGTTCTTTGCCCGCACTAATCCAGCTTCTAACATAGTAAAACCAGCTGCCATCCACATAACTAAAAAACCTCCTATACAGAAAAGCAGGGTATTAAATACAAAGTTAATTTCAGCAGGATCTGCTAACTTAACTTCATGTCCATCAGCTACAGCTATACTAGAAAAAGCAAATGCAGCTGTAACAGGAAAAATATATTTCAACATTCAAACTCCTTTTTTTATTAAAACAAAAAAATATCAAAGGAGTATATTTAATCAATATAAAACTATTAAATATTATGTATAAATATTAGGCAAAAGATAATTTATTGTACAAATTTAAATTTAGGATATTTTTATGTCTTTTATCTCTTTTCCATCTCTAGTCACCACTCTTAATTTTACATTTCCTGTTTCTTTATTGGTAACTTTCAGTAGCTTTCTATCAGGGTCATTAGCTTTAAGTTTTAGAAGAGCATCTTGAATATCGGTTCTAGTTGCTAATTCTAATAATCTATCTTGTAAAAATTCTATTCTATTTTCAAGCTTTTCAAGTTGTTTTGCTCTATTACCTTCTATTGCAAATAATGCTATTATGCAAATAGCTACAATTACTAAAAAAATGACTTCTGCCATTATTCAGCTAATTCAATCTTTAAAGTAAATCTATCAAGAGTATAAACGTGGCCATTTTTATCTATAACATTATAATATCTTACTTTACTAAAATTTTTAATAAGAACCAATGCAAGTGAAGACAGTATTAAAAGATTAATAAAAAAATTTCTTTTTTTAATAAGATTTTTTTCAAAAAATAATGTTTTAAATAGGTTTTGCATTTATCCTCTTTCGTTAAAAAGAGGNAAAACCTCAATTTAACTAGTAGCTAATCTTTTTCTTAAGCTTACCTGTAAACCTATCGTATACAAATTCGGTGCCATATGGGTCAGTTAGAATAGTATATCTAACTTTATGAAAATTATTTGTTAGAACAAATATTAAGGATACTATAATACTGCTGGTTGCTAAAGCTTGCCTGTAATTATAAATAATAACCTTATTTCTATTGCAATAGTTCACAATCTTACCCAAAAAGGAAGGTCTACTTGATAATTCAAGTTGCTTTCTTTCTTTTTCTATTTCTAATAGTTCTTTATATTTTGCAAGAATTTCATCTTTGCTAATAGGCCTAGTCTTTTTCCTCCAATTAATAGAATCAATGTCTTCATACTCGAATACGGCATCTGGATTAATGGCTAAGATCGCATCGCCTAGCGTTATCATAGTCTCTCCTTAACAATAATATTTATATCAATTAATAACGGATAAATATNCTATTGATTAAGTAAATTATTTATTTTCTGGCCATCTTTTTACTAAATCCAAAAAAAGAGGATCGATAGATGAGGTGTCTTTTTTTGCTTCTTTTGCTATATCTCCTGGTGTATCGTTGTATCCAAACTTTGAATGATCTTTCATTCTCATAGGATACAAGAAACCTTCTAAATGATCACATTCATGCTGAATTAAGGCTGCCCACGTTGAAACTGCTTCATGAGTAATTAATTTCTTTTCTAAATTATAATATCTTACTAAAATTCTTTTATATCTTGGAACCTTGCCATGCAAACCTGGAATAGATAAACATCTTTCCCAAAACATCTCAGTTCCGCTGGATAAGGGTTTTATTTCCGGGTTTATCATAACTGTCCATGGTACTTTTTTAAAACTGGCTTTTTTGGGTATTCTATTTTTATTCACCCTGTAAACAACTACTCTTTTTGAAACCATTACTTGAGGAGCCGCTAAACCACTCGCGCCGATATGCTCTAAAGTATCTTTCATATTTTTAACTAGATCTTTAATAGATTCAAAGTTTTTAACTGGTAAAGCCCTCTTTCTCAAAATCGGGTGGCCCATTTTTAATATTTGCAAGACAGACATTGAATATTTAATTATTTATTTTTCTATAGAATTCTAATATAAATTTTGCTGTTTCTGAAGGTTTTTCCTGTTGAACCCAGTGCCCAGCATTTTTTATAATTTTTATCCCGTAGAAGTTTTTTAAAAAATTATTTTCCATAGCTTCCAGATCTCCAGGCTTCTGAAACATGCCCCAATCTGACTCACCAGCTATAAATAAAGAAGGAATCTTAAGATTATCAGGTAGTTTTTTTTTCAACAGACGTTTTTTTTCTCTTAAACTTATCATTACACGGTACCAATAAAGAGGATATTTAAATCCTCCTTTCCTAAATGCCCTAGAGTATTTTTTCAAATCATTATCTGGAAGCCATTTTTGACATTCAATTAAACTATCTCTGTTTGGCATAAAATTTTGAATTGTTTCTGCCATGCCAAGCTTTTTTAACATTATGTAATATTCAGGAAGACGTGAGAATTCTGCTGCACTATAATTTTTTAACTTATGAGGCTTATTTTCTTTATAGTTGTGGCTTTTAAAATAAAAATAGCCCCTTAAAAAATCAAATAAGCCTTGTTTACAATTCAAGATATTATCGGCAGCTAGAGAGGAACTAAAATATTTCTGATAGTGTTTTCTCCTTGGGGATAATTTTCCTAAATTTTTGTTTAAATTAATAATATCACTGCTTGAATTAANTTTGTTTGGAGGGCCAGAAAAGGGCATACTCATTATAATTATAGAATTTATAAGATTAGGGTAAAGTAAAGCTAAATAACAAGAGACATAAGCACCAAAATCATGTCCAATCAAATCAACTTTATAAATATTAATTTTTTTTAAAAAAGAGTTAATATCTTCAACTAGATTAAGAACACTAAATTTGCTTAATTTTTGTTCCTCTTCATTAATAAAACTAGTTTTACCATATCCACGTTGATCAGGAGCTATGCAGAAATAGCCATTTGCGGATAAAATTTTAATCAAATATCTGAAGCTAAAACCTAATTCTGGAAACCCATGTAAAAGAAGAACAGTCTTCTTTTTTTTTGACTCTTTATTTACTGTTGAAAAATAGTAGTTAATGTTTAAACCATTAACATTTTTTAAAACTCTTTCATGCAGCATTTTTTTTAAAAAGGTATAATATTTCCATCATAATCTATTAAACTCCCACTTTGCTCTGCAGACGCATTATTTAAAGTTTTTAGTATTTTTTTTGCAGCAAGTGATGTTGTAAAAAGTTTTTTTTTATTAGAAAATGGTTTTGAAAGTTTAGTATCTACCGTACCGGGATGTAGAGACAAAAAGATGATATTGGATTTTTTTCTTTTAAATTCAATAGACGCAGTTTTTATTAGTTGGTTGAGTGCAGATTTAGATGCTCTATAACTATACCATCCACCTAAATAATTATCTTCTATACTTCCTACTCTAGCAGATATAGATACAAATAATGATCTTTTATTCTTAAACATTATGGGGGTAAAATATTTTAGCAAAAATGCTGTACTAAAGGTATTAATGTTGAAAGATTTTTTAATATATTTAACGTTAAGATCTTCAACTTTTTTTTCTGGATAAAAGTCAATATCATGTAAATACCCTACTGCATTAACAAGTAAACTTATTTTATATTCTTTTTCTATTATAAATTTTGCTAGTTCNTTAATACTTTTTTCGTCAGTTACATCTATTGCTGGTTTACTATTTCTATGAAAGCCCAAAACTGCATCATACTCGTCTTCTTCTCTCAAACAGTTATAGATGCCGCTGCCTACGCCTCCACTGCTTCCAATTACAACTGCAATATTTTTTTTGTTATTAGCTGTTTTCATTAATTACTTTTTATTAATGAATGCTTTTTTTAAAGATCTTATGGTGGCCTCAGCTTTATCAACTTTTTTCAAAGACTGTTCTTTAATTTTATGATTTGTTTCAGTGCTAATCATTTGTGATATAGCAGTTTGAATACAACTAGATGCTTCAGATATNGATTTGGCTGCTAATTTGCTAATATTATCTTCTTTTTCTGATGCACTTGAAATTATTGACCATTCGGTTTTGACTAAAAGCCTTAAAAGTTTTGTTAATTTATTAATATTTTCTTCTCTACATTTTCTAAGTTCATTCATTCGTAAAATATTTTCTTTCATAATTATTCTCCTTACTAAAAAAAAATAAAAATTGTCGTTATTATTTTCATGTACTTAAATATAATTAATAATACTAGCTTTGAAAATAGAAGAAATAAAAAAAAATCTCCTAGAGAAGATAAAGAAGAGAACGTAGAAAGTAATATTTCAGTATCAGAGAATGCAAATCATGATAAAATAAGCTCTAACAGCTTCAATTCCATATTTTATGGTGAACTTACCAAAAATTGGCTCTCAATTAATAAGTAGCATAAACTAATATTTTATTTTAAAATANTATATAATATGTTANNNTGATTTATGGATAAAAGAACACCAGAAGACATAAGAAAATCCATTAAAAATTTGGTGGAGGAGGCTGAAAACGTATCAGTTGATGATAGCAGTGCTTCTGAAAATAGCCCTGCAAGGGACATCCATAAATCAGAACTAGAAGAGGTTCCAAAGTCTGTAGAAAGTAAGTACAAAATAAATACAAATAAAAGTGAAACGAAAAAGTCTGAAGAAGAGTTAGACTTAGATTTAACTGGATTAATAAGTGATGATGTGGCACTTGCCGTAAGGGCAGAATTAATGAGATATTCTGATGTATTTGATACTGATGACACCAAAGAAATAATATACAAATCTGTTACAACAGCCACTAGAGAAATGGTAAGAGAATGGTTGGATCAAAATTTAGCTACTATTGCTAAAGAAGTAATAAATGAGGCACTGGATAAATTATCTAAAAACGCTAGAAATTAGTTAGCTTTGTTCACTTCCTAGCTTGAAAAATTTCTTTATTTTCTGTGAATTTTCTTTCCTTCTATAAGCAACCGCACAATGTTCTAAACAATAAGGCTTTCCAGGATGAACGGGCTTTCCACAAAAATAAAAATCCTCGTCCCCTGGATGACCTATAGGCCATTTACAGCCAGACATATTTGGTACTAATACAGAGATATCTATAACTTTTTTTGTCTTACTTACTACAACTACTTTCTTTTTTTTAGATAAACCAAGTCTATTTGCTTTACCTATCACTGCATTTCTGCTGACTTCCCCCAACTTAGAAGCAATGTCCCTAGCGGAAATCCCCTTTTCCCAAAGTTTGGTTAGCTTTTCAACTTTTCTTTTAGTCCAGTAATTTTTCATCTTAATTTATAATAATTGATAATTTATGTTATACAAGAATAATGNCGTTAAAAAGAAATTACAATAAATTTTCTACTGTGATGTTATATATACGGTTGCTTAAGAAATGGGGCAAGAAGGAAAAAAAAAATTTTCTTTTTGCAAATTTTTTAATGTTGTTAGTTGCTGGTTCAACAGCCATGTATCCACTCATAATAGATTTTGCTTTTAATTCCATTACAGAAAAAAATAATAAGAGCTTTTATTACATACCACTTTTTGTAGTAGGAATCACGCTCCTTAAAAGTCTTTCACAATTTTACCAAACAATTTTTGTAGGAAAAGTTGCAAATAGCATTATAAAATCTATTCAAATAGCTTTATATGAAAAAATCATAAATTTTGATATTTTACTATTAAATGAATATAAATCAGGATCTTTGCAATCAAGATTTATTAATGATCTTAACATTTTAAAAGAAGCTATAATAAGAACGATAAATAATTTAATTAGAGACTTCTTTACATTAATAGGATTAATAATAAGTATGTTTTATTTAGATTGGGTTCTATCTTTATGTGTTATATTAATATATCCATTATGCATAAGGCCAATAATTGCTATCGGGAAATCAACTAGAATAATTTCTATTAAGCTACAAGAAAAGATATCAGGAGCAAGTGCCTTTTTAAATGAAAGTTTTTCAGCTATAAGAGTTATAAAAACATTTAATTTAGAAAATTTACAAAAATCAAGAGCAGAAAAAAAGTTTAATCAAATTTTCAACAAAAATATTGAAATAGTAAAAACTAGAGCAAAGATTGAGCCAACTTTAGAAGTTATAGGAGGAATTGCAATATCTTTAGTTTTATTGTTTGCTGGAATAAGAATTTCTAGTGGAAATGCTGATATTGGTTCTTTTTCAGGTTTTATTAGCGCGTTGCTAATAGCTGTACAACCTGCAAGAGCATTAGGTACACTAAATACCATTTTACAGGAAGGAGCTGCTTCTTTATTAAGATTGGAAGATATGCTCAAGAAGCAGAATATTACATTTCCTATTAAAAAGAATAATTCTATAAATATCAGTAAAGCGAATATTTTGTTCAAAAATGTTTCTTTCTCTTATGACAAAAGAAAAGTTGTTCTTAAAAATATAAATTGTTTAGTAAGAGAGAAGGAAGATATAGTTATAGCCGGTGAAAATGGTTCGGGAAAATCAACTTTTATAAATATGATTCCTAGATTATTTGATCCGTCAAAAGGTAAAATTTTAATAGATGGAAAAGATACTACAAGATTTAACCATAAGAGCTTACGTGACCATATTGCCTTAGTTTCACAAGATGTAATCCTATTTGATACATCAATAAAGAATAATATAAAAATAGCTAAAGAAGGGTCTACATTTGAAGATATTGTTAATGCTTGTAAATATGCAGATGCACATAATTTCATCATTAGACTTAGCAAAGGATATGATACTGTAGTTGGCGAAAGGGGATTAAATTTATCTGGTGGACAAAGACAAAAAATTGCAATAGCGAGAGCAATTTTAAAAAATCCAAAAATACTAATATTAGATGAGGCGTATAGTTCTTTGGACAAGCCATCAGAAAAAAGAATCAATGCAGCTATAGAAGAAATAGGCAAAAATATTACAACATTTAAAATAGTTCATGATATTAAAACTATTAAAAAAGCAAAAAGAATATTTTTCTTTAAGGAAGGACAGCTGACAGGAGACGGAAATCATGAAACATTAGTGAAAACGAATGGTTCTTATAAGAATTATTTTTTTAAAGTAAGTGAAATGTAATTCATCTACTCCCTTTTTAAAATTTTATCAACAACTACATCAAATAAAGAATTACTTTTAAACCTTGATTTCAATTCCTCTTGATTATATTCATTCTTTACCCAACTTATGAATTCAATCGGAGAATTCTTTCTATTTTTTATTGCTGACTCAAAAAAGTAATCAAGAATTCCGGTCTTAGCATATTTTATATGTAAATGCTTTATAGATAATTGTTTGCTAGCTTCTTTTGTGGAGTAGTTTCTTTTTCCTATTAAATATAAACATGATGCTAGACCAACTCTATCAGCACCTGATTTACAATGAATCAAAGCAGGATACTCTACTTTATCAATTAAACTAAAAAAATTAAGAATTTTTTCTTTAGACGGCATATCTCTTGAAGAAATAGGATAGTCGTAAAGTTTAATTCCATTATCAACACAGTAGTCTCTTTCTAAGAAATACGAAGAACAGTATCTTTTTCCTCTTAAGTTAATTATACTTTTTATTTTATATTTTTTAACAAACTTTTTTATCTGAAAAGGATAAGGCTGGTTACTCCTATACATTTTCCCAGGTAATTCTTCCCAAGAACTCCAAAAAACTCGTAAAATCCCATGGTCTGATAATGAAGAGTCTAGATATGATAATAGTTTATTATAAAAACCAGTTGTTTTACCTCTTTGCCACATATTTTATTTTATAAACTAATTTTAATTAAACTGAAAATATTATTTTATATTGTAGTTTATAAGATTGTAAAAAGTGTTATTGTTATTTTTATGAATAGAGAAAAGAAAATTATATACAAGCGAAAAATTTTAGAGGAAATGAAAAAAAACCTTTTTAGAAGGAAAGAGCAACAAAGTAATTTTAAGAAAGTTCAAGAAAGAAGGAAATCTAAATGACTGTTATGTCTGATAAATGGATAGTAGAACAGGTTGAGAAAAATAATATTATAGAACCATTCGAGAAAAATCAAAAAAGAGACGGGTCTATATCTTATGGTTTATCAAGCTATGGCTATGATGCTAGAGTTGCTGATGAGTTTAAAATATTCACAAACGTAAATAATGCTATTGTAGATCCCAAAGATTTCAGTATGGAAGGGTTTGTAGAAAAAAAATCAGAAACGTGCATAATCCCCCCAAACAGCTTTGTTTTGGCAAGAACAGTAGAGTTTTTCCGTATACCAAGGGATGTTCTAGTAATATGTCTTGGAAAATCAACATATGCAAGATGTGGAATCATAGTTAATGTCACTCCATTAGAGCCAGAATGGCAAGGACACGTCACTCTTGAATTTTCAAATACTAGTCCTTTACCGGCAAAAATTTATGCATTTGAAGGGGCTTGTCAGTTTTTATTTTTGAAAGGAAATGAAAATCCTAATTTGTCTTATGCAGATAGAAAAGGCAAATATATGCATCAAAAAGGAGTAACTCTGCCGAGGTTGTAAAATGGACCATATTCTTATAAAGGGAGGCTATAAATTAGAAGGTAAGATAGAAATATCTGGGTCTAAAAATGCAGCTTTGCCAATTATTGCAGCGACACTTTTGTCAGATAAGATTATAGAACTAGCCAATATTCCAAACTTAGTAGATGTCATGTCCATGTTTGAATTATTAAGTAGCCTAGGGGCGAAATTTAAGAAAGAGTCTCCGGTATTATTAAAAAAAACTAGCATTCATGCAAGAGATATAACCTCTAGTGAAGCAAGTTACAGTTTAGTAAGAAAAATGAGAGCATCTTTCTTAGTACTAGGACCATTGTTAACTAGGGAAGGAGTAGCAAAAGTTTCTTTACCTGGTGGATGTGCTATTGGTACAAGACCAGTAGATTTGCATTTAAAGGCTATGAAATGTTTGGGCGCAACAATAAAGCTAGAGGATGGATATGTTTATGCCAAGGCTCCTAAAGGAGGTCTAAAAGGTAATACAATTAATTTTCAAAGTGTTTCTGTTGGAGCTACTGAGAACGCTATAATGGCAGCAGTATTAGCTAGAGGTGAAACTATTATCAAAAATGCGGCAGTAGAACCAGAAATAGTTGATCTATGCTTTTTTCTCAATTCAATTGGAGCAAAAATAGCGAATGCCGGAGAAAAAACATTACTTATTCAAGGAGTGCAAAGTCTTAAAGGAGGAAGGCATTCTGTTATTCCAGATAGAATAGAAGCTTGTACCTATATTATTGCTGCTGCTATAACAAAAAGCAAGTTAGATATAATTAACATCCATGCTGAACACTTAAACAATTTTTTAAAAGTAATGAACTCAATGGGACTAAATTATGATTTATATGATAATAAAATATGTATAAAACCTTGCGATAAATTAAAATCCATAAGTATTAAAACCGAAGAGTATCCAGGTTTTTCAACAGATATGCAGGCTCAAATAATGACGCTAGCATGTCTAGTTGAAGGAAATTCCGAAATTGAAGAGAACATTTTTGAGAATAGATTTATGCATGTACCTGAATTAAATAGACTAGGTGCAGAAATAAATATAGAGGGTAACAAGGCTATTATTAGAGGTAATAGAAAACTGATAGGAGCAGAAGTAATGGCAACCGATCTGAGAGCATCTGTTTCTCTAATTCTGGCAGGATTGGTTGCAAAAGGTGAAACAATAGTTAATAGAATTTATCACCTAGATAGAGGATACGAGAAGATAGAAAAGAAATTATCTAATTGTGGAGCAAAAATTAAGAGAATTAGAAATGACAAATAAAATTGCTTGGCGTCCTCTCAAATTAAGAGCAGTGGATGATAGAGATCTTTTAATTTTTTCTGAATGCATATATGATGCTATATTATTGCCTACTGAGTTAAATTATGACCATAAAACAAAGCAATTTGCTATGGCTGTAGAGAGATTTACTTGGGAAATTGCAGATGGTAAAGATTATAATCTCATGCAAGTATTATCAATTTTGCTTGTAAATGGAGTTGAGAAGGTAGAAACTAAAGATTATTTCAAAAATAATACAATTAATAATTTAATTTCTATAAGCAATGTTGACAATAACATACTTATACTGCTTAATGATGATCAAGTTTTAAATCTAAAGGTAATAGAATGGAGTTGTATGTTGCGAGATGTAGGAAAACCGTGGTTTCCAGCTATTACACCCTCTCACTTAAAAAATGATTAAACAAAAAACAAAAAACAAAAAAAAAAATATTATTATTGCTGTTCCTAAGGGAAGAATCCTTGAAGAATTAACACCCATACTTAAAAAAATAAACATAATGCCAGACGAAGATTTTTTCGATGAAAGTTCCAGAAGATTAATGTTTAATACGAGTAATATAAATGTAAATATAATAAAAGTAAGAAGTTTTGACGTGGCTAATTTTGTAGCATTCGGAGGAGCTCATATAGGAGTAGTTGGACTTGATGTTATAAAAGAATTTTCTTACAATGAAATTTATGCACCAGTTAATCTAGGCATAGGCAAATGTAGAATGTCAATTGCAGAACCAGATAAACTGGCTTTGAAGGATGATCCCACTACTTGGAGTCACTTGAAGGTAGCAACCAAATATCCAAAAATAACCAAAAGCCATTTTGCGGCTAGAGGAGTACAGGCTGAATGTCTTAAGTTAAACGGTTCGTTAGAATTAGCGCCTTCCTTAGGATTGACCAACAGAATTGTTGATTTGGTATCAACTGGTAAAACTTTAAAGGAAAATGGTTTGACTGAAATAGAAAAGATTATGGATATTACTACTTTTCTTATAGTTAATAGAAATATGGCTAAATCTAGTCCAAAGAGGATTAATCACGTTATAACCAGTTTTAGAGAGGTAATTAGTGCTGAAAAAAATTAAATATTCAGATGTGACATACGAGAAATCTCTGAATAAATATATAAAAAAAAGCGAATTATACTTAAAACAAAAATCAGAGTTAGTATCTAAAATCTTAGATGATATTAGTAGATACGGCAATAAGGCTCTTATCAAGTATATTGATAAATTTGAAAATATAAAAGTCACGGAAGAAAAAAAATTATCTGTATCTCTAAGAGATATAAAAAAAGCTAGTACTTATTGTTCGAAAGATTTTTTGAAAGCTTCTAATTTATCAATAGAAAGAGTTTCTCAATATCAAAGAAAACTTTTACCTAAGAGCTTTAAATATAAAGATAAAATAGGTATGAAGCTGGGTTGCATATGGTCTCCTATAGATTCATGTGCTTTGTATGTTCCAGGTGGAAAAGCTTTTTATCCCTCATCAGTAATCATGAATGCAGTCCCAGCAAAATTAGCGGGAGTAAATAGAATAGTGATTACAACTCCTTCAATCTCTGGAAAAATTAGACCAGAAATTTTAGCAATAGCAGATATGTTGGGAATTAAAGAAGTGTATAAATTTGGCGGTGCACAGGCNATAGGAGCAATGACATTTGGCACAGAAACTATTAGAAGAGTAGATAAAATAGTTGGGCCAGGAAATGCATATGTTGCTGAAGCAAAAAAACAAGTATTTGGAAATGTTGGAATAGACTCTATTGCAGGACCATCTGAAATTATGATAGTTGCTGATAAAAACAGCAATCCTGAATGGATAGCAATAGATCTTCTTTCGCAAGCAGAACACGACGAAGAAGCAAGTCCTATATTAGTTACTGACTCAGAGAAAATTATAAATGCCGTAAATTTTCATATAAAAAAATTTTTGCAAATCTTATCTAGAGAAAAAATTGCTAAAGCTAGTTTAAAAACTAATGGGCTTGCTATTTTTATTAAAAGTATAGAAAGCTCTTATAAAATTATAAATAAACTAGCACCAGAGCACCTGGAAATTATGGTAAAAAATAACACTAATTTAGTTAAAAAAATTAAAAATACAGGAGCTATGTTTATTGGCAACTATTCTCCTGAGTCTCTAGGCGATTATGTGGCAGGACCTAGCCATGTTCTTCCAACTACTGGAAATGCTAGATTTGAGTCAGGTTTGTCCGTTTTAGACTTTTTGAAAAGAACCTCATATATTGAGGCTACTAAAAAAAGCTTAGCAAAAGTAGTTAACTCTATTGAAACGCTAGCAAACAGTGAAGGGTTAGATGCGCATGCAAAATCAGCAGTCATTAGATTTCGTAAGGTCTAATAATTGGAAAAAAATACCTTTTTCATAAAAGAAGCAACAGTAGACGAAAGCAATTTAATTTCTTGGAATCCTGAATTGGAGCAGGAAAGAAATTCGGCTCTTTTTGACCTGATAAATACAGGTTTTTTTAAACTAAAGAATAAAAATACTGGACCCTATAAAATCAAAATTAGGTTATTTGAATGGAAATTATTTATTAAGGTATTTGATTGTTTTGATAATAGCGAAATTGAGGTCAAATCTTCTTTAAGTAGTATTAGAAGAACAATAAGAGACTACCAGATTGTATGCGAAAATTATATAGATGCTATTAAAACAGCACCTCTAAAAAAAATAGAAGCTATTGATGTGGGAAGAAGAACCATTCATGATGAAGGAGCTATTTTACTTCAAGAATTAGTTTGCGATAAAATAGAAATAGATATTGAGTCTGCAAGAAGACTATTTACTCTTATTAGTATTATTTCTTCTAAAATATAAATGCTTGACCAAACTAACTTTAAATATCATTCTTATTAAAAAGAGGTTATATGACAAAAGAGGATGTATTAGAGTATGAAGGAACTGTTCTGGAAATACTACCTAATGCAATGTTTAAGGTAAAGCTAGAAGAGAATAATCATGAAATACTTGCCCATACAGCAGGTAGAATGAGAAAGCACAGGATAAGAATTTTGGCAGGTGATAAAGTTACTGTTGAAATGTCAACATATGATCTAACTAAGGGTAGAATTATCTTTAGACACAAATAAATTGGAAAAAAAAAGAAAAATAGTTTTAGCTTCTGCTTCAATAAATAGAGACCTTCTTCTAAGGAAGTTATGTGATAATTATGAAATATTTAAACCAGATATAGATGAAACCTTTAAAGATAGTGATAACCCTATAAGCATAGTAAAAAGGTTTTCTTTTTTAAAAGCTAAAAAGGCAAAGAAAAAATATAAAAATAGTTTTATTATCTCAGCAGATACAGTAGTTTACTCAAGAAAAAAAATCATTGATAAAACCAATAATAAAGAAATCGCCATTGAAAATTTAAAAAAACTCTCTGGAAGAAGTCACAAAGTATATACTGGTTTAACTTTTATTAGTGATAATAATAATATTTATAACTCAATCACAAAAACAATTATTAAATTTAAAAATTTAGAAGAAAAAGAAATTCTTAGATATATTAAAACTGAGGAATGGAAAGGGTGTGCAGGGTCTTATGCTATACAAGGTTCTGCTGAAGTCTTTATTAAATTTTTATCGGGATCTTACAGTAATGTAGTTGGTCTACCGCTTTACGAAGTAAATAAATTAATTAAAAAATATAACCTTTATAAATGAAAAAAAACACACACAGTCAAAATTTATGGCTTCAAAGAAAAAAAAAAGATAACTACTTCATAGCCGCAAAAAAGGAAGGTTACAGGAGTAGAGCCGCATATAAACTTTTAGAAATTAATAAAAAATATAATTTAATTAAAAAAAATATAAATGTTATCGATTTAGGCGCTAGTCCCGGAGGATGGAGTCAAGTACTTTCTCATATTTTATCAAATTCAAAATCTAAAATTTATGCCGTAGATCAAAATAATATTGAACCAATAGAAAATGTTAAGTTTATTAAAAAAAAAATAGAGGACTTAGATGATCAATTTCTGAAAAATGGAACTTTGCATAATATTAGTTTAATAGTTTCAGATTTAGCTCCTAATTCGACAGGACATAAATTTACGGATCAGGCCAGGTCAGAAATACTTTGTTATAAAGTTTTAGCATTTTCAAAAAAATGTTTACTAAAGAATGGAAATCTTGTGTGTAAGTTTTTAAGAGGTGAAGGTGAAAGAAAATTTATAGAAGAAGCAAAAAAAAACTTTTCAAAAGTTGAATTTTTTAAACCTCAATCTAGCAGAAATATCTCTAAAGAAATATATGTAATTTGCATATCTTTTAATAATTTACAGTAATTAAAATTATTATTACAATTAATTAGGAAAAAACGATGAAATTAGAAGAAGCACTCACATTTGATGACATACTAATAAAACCCGATTTATCTAAAGTTTTGCCAAAAGAAGTAAATACAGAAACCAAATTCTCAAGAGAAATTAATATTAATATACCACTAGTATCTGCTGCAATGGATACAGTAACAGAAGCTAAGTTAGCAATATCAGTAGCTCAAAGTGGTGGAATCGGAGTGATTCATAAAAATAATTCTATTGAACAACAAGCTTCAGAAATTATAAAAGTTAAAAAATATGAGTCTGGAACTGTAGTTGATCCAGTTACTATTTCTTTAGACGATAATCTAGAAAAATTATTGGAGTTAAAAAAAAAATTTAATATTTCAGGCTTTCCAGTTGTGGATACAAATAAAAAGGTTGTAGGAATTATAACGAATAGAGATGTAAGATTTGCTAAAAATAATAAGCAACCTGTAAAAGAGCTAATGACAAGCTCTGAACTAATTACGGTAAAAGAAGGAGTCTCAAAGAGTCAAGCATTGGAGATTCTTCATAATAAAAAAATAGAGAAATTAATAATAGTAGATGAGGACCACAAATGCGTTGGACTTGTTACTGTCACCGATATAGAAAAGTCACAAAAATATCCTTTAGCAACAAAAGATAATATAGGAAGGCTAAGAGTTGGAGCAGCAACAGGAGTAGGAAGTGAAGGTATTAAAAGAGCAGAGGAAATAGTTAAGGCAGGAGCGGATGCATTAGTTTTAGATACCGCGCATGGACATTCTTCTAGAGTATTAGATACGATAAAAGAAATAAAGAAAAAATTTAAAGATACAATACAAGTTATTGCAGGGAACGTAGCAACAATAGATGCTGCTAAATATTTGATAGACGAAGGAGTAGATGGAATAAAAGTAGGAATTGGACCGGGTTCAATATGTACAACTAGAATAATTGCAGGAGTAGGTGTTCCGCAATTTAGTGCAATATACGATATATATCAGGCTTTAAAAGTAAAAAGCATTCCTATAATAGCAGATGGAGGTATTAGATATTCAGGAGATGTTGCAAAAGCTATAGGAGCAGGAGCTGACTCTGTCATGATAGGTTCTCTTTTAGCCGGAACAGAGGAGTCTCCAGGAGACGTATTTTTGTATCAAGGTAGGTCTTATAAATCTTATAGAGGCATGGGATCCTTAGCTGCAATGGAAAAAGGTTCATCGGATAGATATTTTCAACAGGATTTACAAGATAAGCTAAAATTAATTCCTGAGGGCGTTGAAGGCAGAGTTCCTTTTAAAGGAGCATGCTCTGAAGTAATATTTCAATTAGTTGGTGGGCTTAGAGCTGCTATGGGTTATACTGGTAATGAAACCATATTAGAAATGAAAAAAAATTGTAAATTTATTAAAATTACAGCAGCTGGCTTCAAGGAAAGTCATATCCATGATATTACTGTTACTAGAGAGGCACCTAATTATAAGACTGAAAGATAGTATGAAAAAAGGTGCTATCCTCTCGTCTAGTGTAGAAATTTTAAATAATATATTAAATACTAATTTGAAAGCAAATATACTAGTAAATAATTACTTTAGAAAAAATAAATTTATTGGATCAAAAGATAAGAAATCCATTAGTAATCTAGTTTTCAATTATCTAAAAAGTTATTTTTCCTTAAAGTTAATTTTTGAAAAAGAGAACATTAATTTTTCAACAAGAAATAGTTTATTATTTTTTTTTTTTAAAAAATCTAGAAAAGAAGAATTAAATGATATTTACGATGGAAAATACTCATTAAAGCCAGAGGTAGATGATAAAAAAATCTTTGAAATTAGTAATAAAATAAATACAAAAATAATCCCGATATTTCCGGAATGGATTACCAAAAAAAACTATTTTTTTTCCACAAAGCACAGCAAAAATAAATTTTTAGCTTCTATTATGCATGAGCCAAAGTTTGATCTAAGGATTGATAATACTTTATATACTAGAAATTATGTAATTAAAAAATTAAGAGAAGAAAACATAAGTGCTTCTAAATGTATTACTTCTCCTTTAGGAATTACATTAAAAAAACGTTTGCCTGAAAAAATTTTAAATAATATAAAAAATAATTATTTTGAAATACAAGACGAAGGTTCACAAATAGTTACTTTATTGATAGAAGCAAAGGAAGGAAATGCCATTCTAGATTATTGTGCAGGTAGAGGAACGAAAACTCTTGCTCTTTACAATCAAATACACAAGAAAGAAGGAATATATGTTAATGAAACAGATAAAAAAAGATTAAATTTTCTTAGAAGAAGACTCAAGAAGAAAAAAATAAATAATATAAAATTTTTTAATCACTCAAAAGCATATGAGGAACATTTTGATATAATAGTTTTAGATGTGCCATGTTCTGGAAGCGGAATTTGGAGAAGAAGACCAGAAAATTTTATTAGACTAAATAAAAAAAATCTAGACAACTACAAAAATATGCAAAGCAATATACTTAATAAGGCAGTAAAATATTGCAAAAAAGGAGGCATTATTGTCTACATAACTTGTTCGATATTAAAAGATGAAAATGAGCAACAAATCGAAAAATTTTTACGTCAAAATATAAATTTTATAACCATTGATTTATTAGGATCTTTAAGGAAGTTTGTAGAAGTACAAAAAGAAAATAAAAAACTAAAATGGTTTACATTAATGCCTGATACTATTATGTCAGATGGTTTTTTTATTTGTAAGCTAAAAAAAAATATTTGAGGTAAAATCTCGTTATTTGTTATCAATATCATAGCAATACCTTATAGCTATTTTTTTTTTTTTTTCAGTATTTTGTAAACAAACTAAACATCTAGTTTTAAATATCTTTATTGCAAGGAAGCTACCTTTTGATACTGCAAGTCTTCTTAGGTTTATTAAAATTTATGCTAAATTTTTGATATATTTATTTGTTGTAAATTATTTTTTTATTAAATTTATAATTTCTTTTTAATATTACTTTGATGAAACCTCAAACAACTTTTTATAGTCTTAAATCAATAAAAAGCATTAATAAATTGTATAAAACACCATAATTTAGTCTTTTTTTCTAAATAATATCAATATTAAAGAGATATTAAAGATCTTAAAAATTAAAAAGAACATAATAAGTATTTAGATTCAATTACTTATCATTTTATATTTATATTTTTTAATACTTTATTTATATAATACATGACTTTAGATATATTTTTATATTTGCTAATTATCAATAAACCAGTGATAAAATATAAAAATAGTTTAGCAATTGATGTAGTATTAATTAATAAAATTTAAATAATTGTTATACTAAATAAACGTTTTTAAATAATCCTTTATAAAAGAGTATATTATGAATTTTAAAAATAAAGTCGTTGTCGTAGATTATGGAAGCCAGACGACGCAGCTTATACTAAGAAGAATAAGGGAGTTAGGTGTTTACTGTGAGGTAGTAGAAGCAAAAACATCTTCTGCTGAGATTGTAAAAAAAAAACCTAAGGCTTTAATATTATCAGGAGGACCTTCTTCTGCATTTGAAAAGACTTCACCAAGACTAGATAAAAATTTTTTAAAATTAGATATTCCAATACTTGGAATTTGTTATGGTATGCAATTAATATGTCAACTTATGGGAAGTAAAATAAAAAAGGGAAGAATAAGAGAATTTGGCAAGGCAAAGATACAAATATTAAAAAAAAATATCATATTTGATGGATTTAATAATAAAAAAGATTATCAAGTATGGATGAGTCATGGTGATGAAGTAAAAGATTTATCTAATAAACTAGAAATTATTGCAACAAG
>PBGQ01000034.1 GCA_002720125.1 Rickettsiales bacterium
CAAGCGGGTCTGATGCCTTTTACCGCTCAATTGCTAAATACGGGTATTGACCTTAGAGTTGATTGCGTGATCCCTAGTTTTACAAATCCCAATAATGTATCGATTGTTACTGGATGCCCACCCTCCATGCATGGAATTTGTGGAAACTTTTTCTATGACCTTCAATCCGAATCTGAAGTGATGATGAATGATCCAAAATATATGCACGTGCCCACAATTTTTTCTGCCTTTGAAAAGGAAGGGGCGAAAATTTTAGTTGTAACTGCTAAGGATAAACTTAGAAAATTACTGGGACACGGACTGACGTTTGGTAGCGGTGGCTCCATTTGCGTTTCAGCAGAGAAAGCCGATATTGCGAGCCTGGAAGAAAATGGTTGTGAAGATCTCTTAAATTTAACAGGCTTACCTCTTCCTAATGTTTACAGCGCAGATTTATCAGAATTCGTTTTTGCTTCTGGTTTAGCTCTTTTAGAAAATGCAAAGCCTGATCTCATTTACTTATCAACAACAGATTATATTCAGCATAAATTTGCCCCTGGAACCGAAGGTGCTAACAGCTTTTATAATATGATGGATGGTTACTGGTCTAAGTTAAGTGCCAGTGGCGCCGACCTAGTTTTAACAGCGGATCACGGGATGAGTGCAAAGCATGATAGTAAAGGGAACCCGGATGTAATTTATTTGCAAGATAGTTTGGATGCTTGGTTAGGAGTTGGTGTGGCGCGTGTAATTCTGCCAATTACGGATCCATATGTTGCGCATCATGGAGCGCTTGGGTCTTTCGCAACAATATATATTTCGAATGAGCTAGAAGTTTTACCAACAATTAGCAAATTGAAAGATTTAAATGGCATCGTGGAAGTACTTGGGAAAAACGAAGCGTGTGAACGGTTTGATCTTCCCGGCGAAAGAATAGGCGACATCGTTATTATATCAGATGAGAGAAAGGTGCTTGGCATTAACCCCGAACACCATGATTTTTCTGGGTTGGATGTTCCTCTGCGGTCGCATGGTGGATTAAGCGAACAAGTCGTTCCGTTGATCAGCAACAAAACGTTTAAAACGGAAGTGATTAAAGACACTAAGCTCAAGAATTTTGATGCCTTCCACTTAGGTCTAAATCTGACTTAGCCGACAGGGCAATAGTAAAAAATAATTTGCTTAAGGTATACCATCTGTTCCACTTCCGCAGATAATAGAACAAACATTACGAGGTCCAGTTTCGAAAACTTTGTCTGAAAGAGCAGCTATTGATGCAGCACCGCTTAACTCAGCTGCAACCCCGAACTCGAACCATAACCACTCTGCGGCTTTCTGCATTGACATGTCATCTACAAGTATCAAGTCATCAACATACTCTTGAATTAGTTCAAAATTTAAAATTTCGGTCTTTTTAGGGGCGAGAGTCCCTGCCTGCGTATCGACTTTATCTAGCTTTATTACTTTACCAGCAGCCCGACTTCGGAAATGGGTTGGAGCCCCGACAGGTTCCACACCAATCACACGGATGTTCGGTTTGATGTTTTTTGCTGCCGCCGCAATTCCTGCGATAAGTCCGCCTCCACCAACGGCCACAACAAGGGTGTCAAGTTTAGGAACAGATTTGATAACTTCCAGAGCAATTGTACCTTGACCTTGGATCACACGCACATCGGCAAAAGGATGGACGTATGTCATTTCATTTTCTTTAGCTTCTTCTAAAGCGGCTTGGTTTGATTCATCCCAAACGTCTCCTGTAACGCGGGTCGTTGCACCCCAAGAATTCAACTTCTCTATTTTTTGTTTGGGGGTAGTGGTGGGGAGGAAAATTAAAGAGGGAACCTTTGCCATAAATGCAGCATAGGCTACGGCTAGTCCGTGGTTGCCGCCAGACGCAGTGATTAGACCTCGTTTTTTTTCTTCCTCATTCAGTAAAGATAAAGTGTTCATTGCGCCGCGTATTTTAAAAGAACCCGTCGGCTGGAGATTTTCGAGTTTAAGAAATAGCTGGCTGCTTGGCAGAGGATTATGAAAAAGCCTTTTCGCTTTTAGTAAAGGCGTTTGCCTTATGCTTGACCGAATTCGATCGCTGGCGCGTTCGAAGTCACCTAGCTCTAATTGCGTAAAAACACTCACCCTGTNATNCCGCCATCAACAATAAATGGTTGNCCTGTAGTGTANGCACTNTCATCNGAAGCTAAATANANNGCGATAGAGGCAATTTCTTCGGCCGTTCCTANGCGNCCAAGAGGTTGCCTAGCGATAAAGTCTTTTCNAGCTTGNNCCGGGTCATNGAANGCNGCTATCCGGTCNTCTAGTGAAGGGGANTGNACNGTNCCNGGACAAATACAATTGCATCGAATNCCTTGNTTCAAATAATCAGCNGAAACNGACTTTGTAAGTCCTATAACCGCNGCNTTACTTGCGCCATAAACGGCTCNGCTTACAATCCCTTTTACGCTAGAGCANACCGAGGACATATTNATTATTGANCCNCCNCCTGCNGCNAGCATCGANGGTAAGAANGCNCGTATCATGCGNTATTGCGCTTTGATNTTNAGGTCAAAAGAAAANTCCCATGCATCNTCATCGCANTCTAATATAGTGCCATGGTGAACGAAGCCAGCGCAATTGAAGAGNACNTCTAAAACNCCAATCTCTTCTGAAGCTTTTTGTATATNANTTAGATCCATTACATNNAACANNCTAGTNTCAACNCCTGGAAGCATNGNTAGATTNTCTAGTTTTGNNGCNTTAATATCTGAAGCNATAACTTGCGCTCCNTNCTGNTGAAACGCTTCGACACANGCTTTTCCAATTCCTTGCGCGGCAGCTGTTACAAGGATNGTTTTTNCATTAAGTCGCTTTCCCATTANAAAACTCCNATTNGTGGAATGACNTTTTTACCTNTTGTNTTAGNTTATNAGCAAGTCCATTTGCGGAATTGNNATGCTAGTTTATAGTANANNGATCGTTTGGGGAGANAANACTATGGCAACNGCAGGACATAACTCAGGTAGTAAATTGATNGTNAGATTACATCCGNCAGATAATGTTGTCACGGCNCGACTAGATATTNTAGGGAATACANCGATNGANGAGGAACNAATANCTTCATCTTGCCCNATTCCGTCCGGNCATAAATTGGCAACGAAAAAAATNAAGNCNGGAGAAGAAATTAGGAAATATGACCAGGTAATNGGCTTTGCTTCCAAGGATATCGACCTAGGNGAGCATGTTCATGTGCANAANGTAGAAATGCGTGATTTCGANCGTGATTATCAGTTTTGCGAAGGNGTTACNGAGACTAATTATTTCNCTNNATCCGANCANAGNATGTTCNAAGGNTTTAAAAGAAAAAATGGGAAAGTNGGNACNAGAAACTACATTGGNGTTTTNACNAGTGTAAACTGTTCAGCAACNGCAGCCNNGTACATAGCCNATTCNGTTTCNCCCCAACTATTNCAGGAATACCCNAATGTNGATGGNGTNGTTGCGCTCACACATTCTACAGGTTGTGGAATGGCNGATTCNGGNGACGGNTATGCNAACTTACAACGCGTTCTNTGGGGCTTTGCTCAACACCCAAATTTTGCTGGAATCCTTNTGGTAGGATTAGGTTGTGANGTNAATCAGATTGACTTTTTATTAGACGCTTATGGGTTAGAGCGCGGACCAAAATTTCAAACAATGACATTGCAGGATACGGGTGGAACNAAAAAAACAGTTGCACATGGGTTGAGATTGATAGAGGAAATGTTGCCTGAAGCAGCAAGAGCAAAAAGAGAGTCCGTTTCAGTGTCTGAACTTATACTGGCATTACAATGCGGTGGATCAGACGCATATTCCGGCATGACGGCAAATCCAGCACTTGGCGCAGCAGCTACCTTGCTCGTCAGAAATGGTGGAACGGCAGTGTTAGCTGAGACACCGGAAATTTATGGAGCAGAACATCTACTTACCAGANGGGCTGTAAATAGAGAAGTAGGCGAAAAGCTGGTTGAAAGAATTCGGTGGTGGGAGGNCTACTGTNAACGTAATGGGGGAGAAATGAACAATAATCCTTCGCCGGGTAATAAGGCAGGTGGTCTCACTACTATATTGGAAAAATCACTTGGAGCCNCCGCGAAAGGTGGCGTAACAAACCTTTGTGGTGTTTATAATTATGCGGAGTTAATAGATACAAAGGGCTTTGTATTCATGGATAGTCCAGGGTATGACCCATGCTCGATAACTGGTCAGGTGGCGAGTGGNTCAAACATCGTTACTTTTACAACTGGTAGAGGTTCCTGTTATGGTTGCAAGCCAGCTCCGTCATTGAAGTTGGCTACCAACACGTCTATGTTCAACCACATGGAGGAAGATATGGACATAAATTGCGGCGAGGTACTAGATGAAGATCTCTCCATCGAAGAAATGGGGGAACGGATCTTTGAGAAAATCATCAGTACCGCTTCAGGCGAGCTAACTAAGAGTGAAGAGCTGGGAATGGGCGATAACGAATTTGTTCCATGGCAAATTGGCGCTACTATGTAAGATTGGATTCTTCAGTGGGCTTGACTGTTAATTTTCTTGGTGACGAATTGTTAGAGCCCCTAGAGGAAGATAACTCGCATTCAAAGTACCTCTGGACCTATGCCGACTGTCACGCTCAAATATTTGGTTCAAAAGAGGCCTACCCCTTAAGCTACAATAGAGATCTAACAATTGATGCTTATTCTGCTAAAGAATATGCGAAATTTCGTGAAAATAAAAACATTAAAAAAACTGTTTTAGTGCAGCCCGAGCACTACGGCACTGATAACCGCTGCCTCTTGGATGCTATTTCGAGTTTATATCGGCATCCCGGGAAAGACGAGACTTTTCAAATAAAGGGCATAGCCAAAATCGAAAGTAATTTGGAAGATGAAAAGCTAGAAAGTCTCGCCAATTCTGGCGTAGTAGGGGCCAGATTTGAAATGCGTCGAGGGTTTTCTGGCTTAAGTTGGGAGGAAGCCGATAGATTAGCATGGCGCATAAATGATATTGGCTGGACAGTTGAGTTGTACATGGATGGCTCTGATATCCACGAGGTGGAAAAAAATATAAATAGTTGGCCAGGGTGGGTGGTTTTCCCTCATTTAGGACAGTTCAAACGCACGCTTACTACACAACAGAGGAGTTTTACGTCTCTCACAAGACTTATCGATCGCGATAAAGCCTGGGTAAAAATATCGGCCCCTTATATTCTCTCTCCCAACGACAACTTAGATGACCAAAAAGTGACGGAAATCATCACAGCATTGGCAAAATGGGCGCCGGAGCGACTAGTATGGGGGACAAACTGGCCTCATCTTGAAAAAAAGGGTGATACCGCCATAGACGAAGAGCTATTGGAGCTAATGAATAAATGGGTACCAAACGAGGCCAATAGAAAGTTAATTATGTGCGAAAATGCCAATATTTTATATAATTTCTCAGTTAGTTAATAGGCCACATGTAGTCATACCCTTTTTCATTTCAGTTTTCTAGTAGTGAAGGGTCTCGAAGAAAATCAAAGTCGCATCCACCGTCAGCCTGGAGGACCGTTTCGTAATATAACTTCTTATATCCACGTTTATGTTTTGTTGTGGAATTTAATACTAATTTTTGTCTTCGGTTTTCCAACTCTGTCTCGTCCACCAAAAGATCAATCGTACGATTTTTGACGCTAATTTTTATTCTGTCTCCATTGTTTACAAGTGCTAGCGGACCACCCACAGCTGCCTCCGGCGTTACGTGGAGAACTATGGTTCCATATGCTGTGCCACTCATCCGAGCATCAGATATTCGGATCATATCTTTAACACCCGACTGGGCAAGTTTTTTTGGAATTGGAAGATAGCCCGCCTCGGGCATAGCTGCATCGCTCTTTGGCCCTGCGTTTTGAAGAACTAAAATGTCGTGTGTCTCTACCTCTAAATTNGGGTCATCAATTCTGTTGGCTAAATCTTCAAGAGACTTAAATACAACCGCTTTNCCTTCAGTTTCNAATAATGTTGGNTCAGCTGCGGATCTTTTTAAAATTGCACCACATGGCGCCAGAGAACCAAATAAGGATACTAACCCACCCATTTTTTGAATTGGTTCATCGAATGAACGCACAACTTCTCTATCGACGTACGCGGGTTCACTCTGGAGCCGTTCTCCAAGNGTTTCCCCNGTTACACTTAGACAGTCAACGTTCAATAATGGCTTTAGTTCCCTAAGCACTACGCCGAGCCCACCGGCTTTAAANAGGTCTTCCATATAATGGTCACCAGTTGGTTTCAAATCAATTAAAACGGGCGTTTCGTCAGATAACTTATTTAGTTGCTGTAAGGGGATTGGAATACCAAGTCTNCCAGCGATGGCTGTTAAATGAATAATAGCATTTGTTGAACCTCCAACAGCCAGCAATATTCTCAATGCATTTTCAACAGATGCTGGCGTGATAATCTTTTTTGGGGTCAACTGTTTGTCATGGTCATTTTGTGCTAGGTAAACAGCCTGTGCGCCTGATGCTTCTGCTGCTCTCAGGCGATCCGCATGTATCGCAGGTATAGCGGCTGTTCCCGGCAACGCCATACCGAGAGTTTCNGTTATGCATGCCATTGTACTTGCTGTCCCCATGACTGCACAGGTCCCTGATGTGGTAACCAATCTTGATTCGATTTTCTCAATNCCGGCCTTATCGATTTCAGCTGCCCGAAATTTTGCCCAAAACCGTCTACAGTCAGTGCATGCACCAAGTCTTTCGCCCTCCGAATGTCCTGTCAATTGGGGGCCGGTAATTAATGATATAACGGGTATCTTGGAATTAGCAGCTCCCATTAATTGAGCAGGCAAGGTTTTGTCACATCCGCCAATTAAGACTGCAGCGTCCATAGGCTGCGCATTAATCATTTCCTCGGTATCCATGCTCATGAGATTTCGGTACATCATTGATGTTGGACTGAGGAAGGTCTCTCCTAATGAGATTGTTGGAAATACGATAGGTAGGCCCCCAGCCATNAAGACACCACGTTTGACGGCTTCAATTAACTCGGGCATATGTCGGTGACAATTGTTAAAGCCNCTGCCAGTATCNCCTATCCCAACAACTGTNTTNCCNAGGATNTCCTTCCCATACCCCATAGANGCAGCGTTNGCTCTACGTAAGTAAAGGCTGAAATCCATATCCCCNTAATTTGTNAATCCNCGNGCGAGNCCGTGCTGATTTTTCGACATGTTTTNCCCCANANNGTNTNATAAGAAANAGCTCGCTATCTGNNNATNTNNAGNNAANNGAGNNNTTTGTNTTTGAATAAANTATTATTTGATTTTAAAAAACTTNAATCAAGANTAATTGGAGNNNNCNTTGTAAAAGTATNTNTNTAGATGNATNGAAAAATTTAANCGNNAGNNTTTTAAAGNTCNGGAACCANACGGATCCTTTGATCATTCTTTTAANNAGTCATTNTAGTTTTCGTGACAGATGNTNTGGGATNGTTTATCTGTNAAATTCTTAATCNANGCTGTANCAGAGAGTTNTTCAGGANNAAAATGATATTCCTACGCTCTTTAATTTTTAATATTNTACTGNTTCTTAGNATTGTTTTGNTAGGGCTTTTATCANTGCCANTNTTGCTTGGTCCTAGAGCTGGCGTCGCTTTTATTCGCGATGTCTGGATCAAACTTATTATTGGCGNACTTNNAGTTGTNGTNGGNCTNCGGCATGAAGTTAATGGTCTCGAAAATCTACCAAAACAAAACATAATTNTAGCAGCGAAACATCANTCTGCNTGGGAAACTCTGGCGTTACACTTAATATTTAAGGACCCAGCAATCATTTTAAAAAAGGAGCTTTTAANATTACCGATATTAGGTTGGTTTATCTCAAAAGTNGGAATGGTACCNATTAANCGNNCAGGNGGTGGCGGCGCGCTGAAGTCAATGATTGAGGTGGCTAAGCGATGGAGTGATTCTGGTAGGCCTATCATAATATTTCCACAGGGTACTAGAGTAAGAGTTGATGAAAAATTGAGATATCACCCGGGCGTTTTTGCTATTTATAAAGCCCTTGACCTGCCTGTTGTGCCTGTTGCTCTGAACTCAGGCGTGTTCTGGCCTAAACAATCATTTACAAAGCAAGCGGGGACAATAAAGCTAGAAGTAATAGAGCCAATTCCGCCTGGATTAGAGCGCAAAGAGTTCATGGATTTACTAGAGATGAAGATAGAAAAAACTTCGAGAAATTTGTTGCCATAACTCGCGTTTATAAGCACTGCTATTTGACCGTCATTTTTAAAATTTGAACGTTTTCAACGGACGTTGTGTCGTCTACGACCTTGTTGACAAGAACCCACAATTCTTGCCGCAGCATTGTTATTCCATCGTAACCATCGAGATCTTCGGGCGAAAGACTGCTTAAAAATATGTTCGCAGCGGAGCGAATTCTTGGTTCCAAAAGCTGAACTTTAGATTTTGCTTCCTCTCCTGAGAGTATCAGCACGAAGGTTAGAAGCAAAAAAACAGGTTTTGGGCGCTCGGTTTGCAGGTTAATAACAAAGTCGTCTATCCAATATTCTAGGGATAGTACCGATGCCTTTTTATAAGCCTTCGGGACGATATTTCTCTCAGCAGCTTCCTTCGCGGCTAATTCTTTCTTTAACTGCTCATTATCTTCCGATCCAAACCCGGGTATCAATCCAAAAAAAAACGCTCCTGCTCCGGCACCGATCAACAGAACAAGCGGTAGTAAGAAGATGATTAAAATTTTTTTCATTCAAAATCTCTTGATGCTAAAGCGCTATTAGATCTTATTAGATTACCATAAACCGTTATTTAATTTGCCGAAATATTTTTACTAGTTAAAAATGGCTAAATCGTGCCATTCACCTAACGCCCGGCTGCGTAGCCTTGCATGCCACGCGGGTTTGCCGCCGCTCTAAGTATCTTGTTATCAATAGTTGCACCGGTTAGCCTGCCCTCTGACCAACTTGCACCGACTTCGATTTGGTGCCCTCGCCGGATTAATTCATCAATTGTAGTCTGAGGGAAGCGGTCTTCTAAAACAACCTTCTTCAATTGTCTGCTTCGTGGCCAAAAAGAACCAGGAAAGTGCTCTGAGTGAAAAGATGGCGCGTCAATTGCTTCCTGCAAGTTCATTCCATGATCTGCGTGATGCAGGAACATTATTGTTGACCATTGATCTTGTTGATCGCCACCTGGGGTGCCAAAGACCATATAGGGTTTTTCATTTTTGAGCGCTAAAGAAGGCGAAAGCGTTGTTCGCGGTAATTTTCCAGGAACTAACGTGGACGGGGAGTGCTCGTCCAGCCAAAACATTTGGCCACGGTTGCCTAAGCAAAAACCCAGCTCTGGGATTAAAGGCGAGCTTTGTAGCCAGCCGCCACTTGGTGTGCAAGAGATCATATTTCCATGCCGATCAATGATATCTAGATGGACAGTATCTCCATTTGTTGCACCTGTTTTAGCTACAGTTGGCTCGCCAACACCCATTCCAATATTAGAGACAAATTCTCCCCGGTCCACTAGAGCGTGATCGATAGCATTGGAGTAGCCCGCTATTAATCCAGGTATTAAATCGGCCGACGCTTCTGAAGTAATCAAATTACGACGTGACTCGTTATAATTTTTACTCAAAAGTATTTCCAAAGGCACATCAACAAAACCGGGGTCTCCGTAGTAAGCTTCTCGATCAGCAAATGATAGTTTTACGGCTTCAATTACTGAATGTACAAAATCAGCGCCTAATGGGTCCATGGATTGGATGTCCATGCCATCCAAGATAGCGAGCTGTTGTAATAAAACGGGACCTTGGCTCCACGGGCCGCATTTGCAAACCGTATATTCTCCATAGTTATAACTGGCTACCTCATCATAAGTTGAAGTCCAAGAAGCCATGTCTTCAGCCGTGAGGAGCCCGCTATGTTTCCGACCCGAAACGTCCATAACCGCTTCATCTCTGCAAAATTTATCAATTGTTTCGGCTACCCAGCCGCGGTACCAGATGTCTCTCGCCGCTTCTATCTGCCTTTCGCGATTACTGCTTGTCTTTTCCGCCTCTGCAACGATACGTTCATATGTATCGGCTAGGGTAGTGTTTTTAAAAATAGAACCCGGCCGTGGTGGCTGGCCATTAGGTAGATACAATTTAGCTGATTCGGTCCATTCAGTGCTAAATAATTCCCTTACAGTTTCGATAGTTTCCGTTATCTTGGGAACAATGGGATATCCATTGCGTGCGTATTCTATGGCTGGCTGAAGAACCTCGGACAATGACATTGTTCCGTAATCTTTAAGCAATAGCATCCACGCATCAAACGCCCCCGGTATAACGGCACACAGTAGTCCGCTGCCAGGAATTAGTTCTAAACCCAGCCCTTTAAAATGTTCTATTGTCGCAGCTTTAGGTATTGGCCCTTGCCCACAAAGTGCCCTGGGAGTGGGGTCGCCGACAGCTTGAAATATTGCAGGCATATCGCCACCAGGACCATTTAAATGAGGTTCAACTATTTGCAGTGTAAAGCCCGTACTGACCGCCGCATCAAAGGCATTTCCGCCTTTTTCTAGAACTGACATACCCACCGCTGATCCAAGCCAATGAGTCGTAGTTACTACACCAAAAGTTCCAACAAGCTCGGGACGGGTAGTAAACATCACATTCTCTCTTTTGACAGTATTAGACTACGGATCATTGCGTTGTCGCACAAATTTACTTATTATGCCAGTGTACTAAAGTTCATAAAGAACTGGCCCGAGTTTTGCATATCCTGCGGAGCAGGAAAACTCTCGGTTTCTGCAAAAGCGGAGATAGTCATATGGTAAATGGTGCAGCAGCACTAGGAATTTTATCGGGTGGAGCCCCTAGCGGTACACCCAGTATTTCTTCGTTAAACCTGTTTCGGCAGATAAACAAGAACGAAGCAAAACTGCGCGAAAACTATTTCAATCGTAAAGATGTACAGCAATCTATAGAAACATTTAAGACCAAAGTGTCGAAAATGGAGGACATAGATGAACTAATCAAAGATCGAAAAAGTCTTCAATTTTTGCTATCGAGCTTTGACCTGGACTCTGAAATTAATAACGCTGGTAAAATTAAAGCTATTCTCAAAAGTGACGTTGATGACCAAAATTCATTTGCAAACCGTCTCAATGACAAAAGGTTCGCGGAATTAGCAAAATTCGTCAACTTAAGCAAACGGGGACTCACTAACCTTAGAACAGCCAGTAGTCAGCAAACTTTAATAGATAAATTCCTTCAAAACACTTTCGAAAAAGATGTAAGTGGCCAAAATCCGGATATTGCAAAAGCATTCCATTTTCTTAGAAATATCAACGATGTGTCCACGACAGCGAGCCTTCTGGGAACACTCCAACTCAGGGAGATTGTGACAACCGCCCTTAGAATTCCGCAAGAAATCGCAAGACAGTCGATCGAAAAACAGATCTCAATGGTTGAGGCAAAGTTTGATGTTCAGAGAGCTGTAATTTCTGACCGTGGCACAGGTATTTCAAATCGCCGTCAAGCTGAATACAAAGAAGATATTCAAGCAATAGAGATCGCAAAATCACAAGTAACGTCAGCTGAAAGCACGCTGAGTACACTGGAGAAACAACTTAAACAAGCGCGCGAAAGCCTGAACCTTTTGCCTGAAATTATAAGTCCGGAAGGCTTTAATGTTGACCGTATCCCAATTCACCAAACTGCCATAAAACAATTAAGCGAGATTAACGGCGTTACTGCCTCGGCCCAAGCTGCATTATCCGAATTAGATCCCATATTGAGAGAATTAAACTCAAGCATACAAGAACTGTTGGATGTGGAGACCCAGGATGATTTGGATGACATAAAAGTGGGGTTCGCCGCAGCGGCAGCTAAAGTACCCGACCTTATTTACCACACCGCCCGTTTTAAGGAGCCTGACACGGGTAGTAACATCAACCTCTTTAAGCCGAGTGGAGGTGTTGTTGATTCAGGTTCGCCTAACTCCTACACGGCATCACGCATCAATTATTCTTACCAGGACGGAACTCTTGAAAATAATCCAATTACAACTTTAAGTGGCACTCTCGGGTCCAATCCATATACAGTTCAAAGCGGTGCGCTCGGGGCAGACCCGTACACAATAGAAACTAGCACGCTGGGGGCGGATCCATTTACAGTTCAAAGCGATACATTAGGCTCAAATCCGTACACGTTAGCCAACGGAACACTAGGATCAAACCCATTCACCGTAAAAGGTGGAGCTTTACACAGCCCTCCATTTAGATATCAAGCCGGTGACGTCACGGATGATGGTGCTGGAAACGCCGTAATCCGTATTCGTTCTTTAAATCACGGGCTGGAGGCTGGTGATACAATTTCGATTAGCGGTACGAGTNATTTTTTGGGTGTGGACGTGAATGGNACNTACACGGTTCATTCAGTAAGAGGAATTCATCAATTCAGAATAGCTCTCACTGGAATAGATTTTCCCGATCCTACCGGAACACTCCAATCTGGGGGNGGATCNTCCGGAGTATTGAAAACAAACAGGGTGTCAGTAACACACAATGGGCAACCCTTTAGCAATGGTGACACGGTAACCTTCAGTGGGGGTTCATCGGTTGGTGGTGCAAGTTTGAATGGAAGTTTCACCGTTGCTAATGCAACAGCAAACTCTTACACGGTAACCTCGACGTCTCAAGGTATCGCTGGCACTGGTGGCGGTGGATCAGTTACGGTGAATGCCAGTGACCAGGTCACGGTGGCTCAAGATGATCATTTATTCTCGGTCGGTGATTTTGTGACGCTGAGTGATGTCGCTTCAGTTGGGGGCCTAAATTTGACAGGTACTTTCGAGATTGCGAGCGTTACCGATGATGCCTACGTGATTACGGTTGGATCGCAGGCAATAGCTGGTCAAACCGGCGGTGGCAGCTCGGCAACCTACGGCCACACATTAGGACCAAATCCATTTTCAACAACAAGTGGTAGTGCGGTGGTATCCGTAGCCGATAATAACCACGGTCTAAGTGTGGGTGACGTCGTTCTATTTGATAATAGCTCAGCAGTTGGCGGTTTGGATTTAAATGCAGCTTTTCGTGTAAGCAGCATAACTGATGCTAGCAATTACACAATAGCTGCAACTAGCACAGCAACTAGCACCGTAGGCGGTGGGGGCGGGAATGGCGTAAGTCTTACGTTGCCCGAATTGGCATCGGTTATTGACGAAAAAAATTCAAATATCATCGCCCAAGATAAAGATATGGCTACTTTTGTGTCAAAAATTGCAAGTGCTGCTGCCACTATAGCAGGCACTACCTTGGCAAATGTCGTCTCGGACACAGGTTCAGCAAAATCCGACTTGAGTGATGCAAATACTGAATTTCGTCAAGCACGAGGTGTAGTTAATGCGAATTCAAATTCTTTCGCCAGTCAGACTAATTCAATTACTTTCGCCGCCACTCTGAATACAACAGAGTTAACGAAGGGTAGGGAATCTATTTTGGATGCAATTAGTCGCTTGGAAAAGATCGCAGCTTCTTTGAAATCGATTGATAGATACGCCACGGAGACATTTTCAAGCGACAATGCTACGAGTTATGCTGCTGCACGTGCTGATGTTGTGAGTTTGCTTGATAATGCGGGGAAGGTTGTGGGAAGCACATCTGGCTCTCTTGCAAGCGATCCGTTTCAAACGCAAAGTGGAAATAATCAGGTAACCGTCGCGCAGACAGATCACGGGCTAGCAATAGGAGACACTGTAAGCTTTACTGGCGCTGCAAGTGTTAGCGGGCTTGACTTAAATGCATCTTTTACGGTTACCAATGTAACTGATGCAAATACTTACACTATTACCGCCTCTACAAATGCCTCTGCTAATGCTACGGGTGGCGGTGCATCGGTCTCTTTTTTGGGCTCGCCGAGTGCGACGTTAGATAATTTGCTTGCGGTTTCTGGAAGTAAAACGTATCGGATTAGAGATGGTGTTGATCAATTTATTGCATCTAACCCTGGACTAGATGACATAGACGCAAGTGGTCCTTATGCATTAAATGATAGCACTCGTCTTAACTCGTTACTACCTTCAACACTCACCAGTGGAAATCAGTCTTCAGCAGCTAGCGGTAATGCAACATTTCTGGAGAGCGTTAAAAAAGCAGTTAAGCAATTGCAGAGAGATTTGCCGGTGTTCGATTTTGTAACTAACACAGCTGATCCGTTAGGTGCTGTCGACGCTCAAGTCACAAATATAAAAGACAATATTGATAAAATATTTAACGAGGGCAATAACCGAGGATTGAACCTGATTGATACGAGTGCCAGGGATCTGAGCTTAGCCTTAGGGTCGGTTGGCAAAAAGATAACTATTTCTGCCCAAAACCAAGTTAAAGACAACCTCAAGGAAGCAATAGAAAATTATACATACAGTGCGCTCGATGGTGGGCAAAGTGGAAATTTGGGTGCGAACCCGTTTACAACTGTAGCGGGTGATACATCGATTTTGGTTTCCCATGCCACTCATGGTTTTACGGTTGGCGAATATGTGCAATTTGCAAACGGAGATAATGTTGGTGGACTGAACCTAGATACAATATTTCAAATTACGTCGGTTCCAAATGATAACAGCTACACCATTACGGCTTCCACCGCCGCTAATAGTTCCACAACTGGAGGCGGCGCGTCCGTAGGTTTTAAAACAATTCCAACGGCACGGCATAAATTTTTATTTGACGCTCATTTTGATGTAAGTAGGTCCTTTAGCAAACTGCGTACCGAGCGAGTTAGATTAAATGTTGAGGAGGCCCTCCTAAGAGCTGAATTCAACAAACCAATGGAGGTTGAGAGCCAATTTTTAAAGCCGTTAAAAAATACTGATTATGCAGTAAAGTTTATAGAGAAATACCTTCTTATGAAAGATATGGAGGCGACAGGCGTGGCATTCAGACCCACCAACAATAATGCACTCGCCCTAAATCTCATTAAAAGCATCAATCCGAATACAGGAATTGGCTTGTCGGTGAATATGCTGCGTTAGAAACGCTGAGAGTTTTCAGAGAAATAGATTTATGTTCCTGCAATCATAGGTTCTGTGAAACGCCGAAGAGTCGCAAGGAGGCTTAAAGCGGTTATCTTCCCTGTTTTAGGATTTTCTATCGTTGGAATATTTTCGATTGTCATCGTAAAGCGGGCACTATCAGCTTCAACAGTAATCGTGTGCATGTTCCTATCAATAGAGGGGTCAGCCCAAATTTGAAGTTTTGTTTTGTCAGGACCTATTCCAGCTAGGCTCAGAGCTGCTGCAACATTAACGTTAGCAGGAAAACCCTTTGCCCCATCCCGCGCGGATCCATCAAAAACTAATTTTGCTTCCGTCAAATTTTCAACAGATATTTTATTTTCGATTAAAAAGGGCGCGCCCGCTAAACCATTTGGCGGCTTTCGGGTCTTTAGCGTAATCTTTTCTATGTGGCCTTCTGCAGCAGCACGGACAGCATCAAGGCCAATGAGAGCGCCCGTCGGGACAATTATTTTCGCACCGGTACTTTTTGCACGCTCAATTAAATCAGGATAAGGCAAAAGCGCACCAACGCTTGCTGGAATAAGTGTTTTGCCAGCTTCAACGGTTTCTTCGATGATAGTTCTGAATATTGTTGCCGGCGCGCATTCGACTATTATATCAGCGGTCGCACAAACATTCTTAATGGAAGTGATATCTGGTATGTGGTCGAACGTTTCAAGATTTTTTGCTGCTTTCTTCTCGTCCCGTGTAGCAATAGCTACTAAATCAAAATTTGAAACATTACCTCGATCAATAGTTCGCGCTATTTGCAGGCCTATAGCTCCTAGCCCCACTATCCCAACTTTGTATCTTTTGGACATTTCTGGTCCTCCTAAATCGTGCAACTGCGAAACAGTCTTTCATTATTAGTTCTCAAAGTATACGTTTTGAGGCTAATGATTAAGTTGGAAGATGACAAAACAGAGTATACACTTGGCATTTATGAAGATCAGCTTCTTAATTTCAGCTATATTGCTTTTTGGTTCACTTCCGATTAGTGATCCTAAGGCGGCTCCAAAATGTCGCAACGTCACAATTATAGTGCCATATGCAGTTGGTACAGCTACAGATTTAATTTTTAGAGAGTTTGGCCAGGCTATAAATCGGCAATCAACGGGGTCGCTGATTAAAGTTCTAAATAAAACGCATGCTACGGTGATAGAGGAGAATATGACGGGAGCACCTGACGGGTGCCAACTTTTAGGAATAACACAGTCTTTGGTGGCTAAATTCCTGCTAAATAAATCTGCCCCGGAATGGTCTAGTTTTACCCCTGTTGCTATGCTTACTAGAAGTCCATTGGCTATTGTTTCGAGAGCAAATATTAAGGATGCTAATTTAACAAATTTGATGGAAGCCGCTTCTGAAGAATCGAACATGCTTAGCATAGGGGAAACATCGAGTCCATTAGAACAGGCATTTCGAATGCAGTTAGAAGATGTTCTTGGAGTTTCATTCAAGGTGACCACTTTCAAAAACGCCCGTCAGAGCTTCCTGGCATTATTGACGCATAAAGTTGATTTAGGTCTGGTTTCTCTCCCCGCAGCAAAGCGGCGTGCAGACCTCCGCCAAGTGAAGGTATTGGCAGTAACAGATACCCTTGAAAACATGAAATTATCAGATGTAGCGACTTTGCGAGAGCAAGGTGTTGACACGGCTTTTGGCGTTGATCGAATTCTTTTAGCCCCCCAAGAAACCCCAGCCAAAACCATAGCTAAAGTATCTAAAAGATTTGAAAAAGCTTTAGAAGACCCCGAGCTTGAAGAAAGACTATCTAAACTTTATACAAAAATTCGGTTTAAGAATCCTGATGAACTGACACAGTATTTTGAAAATCTTACCGCTGATTGGGCGGCTCTAAAAAAAAAGATGATTGAGATGGGTCGTCCGGAAAAGTCAAGTTGAATTTATTTAGTATTGTGTGAGCCACCTCACTACCTATACTGTCGATGTTCTTAATCTAATAGGAAAAGGAAACAGTCGTGGAATTCCAGTATCCATACTTATTATTTCTTGGTGATGCGCGTGATCAACTCGCTGCTAAAACCGCAAATGGTGTTCGGGTCTGGCGCCCAGATTGGTGCTTAGGGCAGTTTCGATTCGAGGATTGCAAAGCTGATTGCGGCGTCCCGGATATGACCATAGAAGAAGCTGCACAAGCCGGTGTTAAGACCGTAATATTGGGTGTTGTGAGCCGAGGTGGAGTAATCCCGGAAAATTGGATCAATCAATTAGTCAAAGCACTTGAATTGGGTATGGACATCGCTAGCGGTCTCCATACTCGAATAACCCAGATACCAGAATTGGTTGAGGCTGCAAAAAAACATAACAGGTCATTGCACGATGTTCGGCATCCAAGTAGGGAATTTGATGTTGGTAACGGGATAAATCGATCAGGAAAACGACTTCTCACGGTTGGAACTGATGTTTCAGTAGGAAAAATGTTTACGGCGTTGGCTGTAGAACAAGAAATGAAAAAACGAGGGTTTGATGCAGATTTCAGAGCGACCGGCCAAACAGGAATATTTATTGCGGGAAGCGGCGTATCAATAGATGCGGTTGTGGCAGATTTTATATCTGGCGCTGTGGAATGGTTATGCCCGGAAAATTCGGAAAATCACTGGGACATCGTGGAGGGTCAAGGTTCACTTTTTAACGTTTCATACGCCGGGGTTACACTTGGTTTAATCCATGGATCACAGCCCGATGCAATAGTGGTCTGTCACGAGGCTGGCCGCCCACATATGAGGAGTATGCCTCACTTTCCGCTAATTGATTTGCCCACGTGCATCGATTTTAACCTCCAAGCAGCGAGGCTTACTAATCCTGACGTGAGGTGTGTTGGAGCTGCTATAAACACATCCCGATTGTCTGAAGAGGAAGGGAGAGTGTTCTGCGATAAAATCTCTCAAGAGATTGGTTTGCCCGCGGTAGATCCGTTGCGAGACGGTGTAGCTTCTCTTGTGGATCAAATTTGAAAAAAGACTTTTGATGGCAATTCAGGTAAATATAAACAGAGAATCATGGCCCCTCGAAAGTGAATTTAGGATATCTCGCGGTAGCCGAAAAGTATCAGAGGTCATAACGGTTTCCATCTCTGATGGAAACCGTTCAGGTCGCGGTGAGTGCTTTCCTTATGCACGTTACAATGAAACGTTGGATAATGTTGAAAAACAGATATCTGGGATCATTCCTGAATTAAACGAAAAGCCTTGCCGGCAATACTTACGTAAAGTATTGCCACCGGGAGCCGCTCGCAATGCAGTAGATTGTGCTTTGTGGGATCTTGAAGCCAAGAAAGCAAACAGTAGGATGTGGGAACTAGCAGGCCTGAGTGCTCCCGAGCCACTGACGACAGTTTATACGCTCGGTGTCGACGAACCTGAAAAAATGGGTGAATTGGCATTTGAGAATTCAAACCGCCCTATTCTTAAACTTAAAATGACCGGGGATGGCCTTGATTTCGATCGTGTAGAGAAAATTCATAAAAATGCGCCCAATACGAAGTTAGTAGTGGATGCTAATGAGGGCTGGACTATAGAACAATACCTCGAATATGCACCTCGCTTTAGAGAATTAGGCGTTATGATGATCGAGCAACCGTTGCCGGCAGACCAAGATTCACAACTCGCCTCCATACCTCACCCAATTGCGGTATGTGCTGATGAAAGTTGTCACGACACCTCAACGCTGAAAGGGCTGGTAG
>PBGQ01000035.1 GCA_002720125.1 Rickettsiales bacterium
TTAATTGGGATCTACCAGTAATGGACATTGTCTCATGCGCAGCCTTACTTAAACAAAAATACCCTGTAAGCGTTATGGGTTTCTGCTATGGTGGAACATTGAGTTGGATATCAACCCAAAAAAGCTTTATATTTGAAAAATCAGTTTGCTACTACGGTAGTAGTATACCAGATTTTTTGTTTAAAAACATTAATTGTCCAACTATGTTACATTTCGGTGAGAATGATGAAGGTATTCCAAAAGATGCCATAGAAAAAGTAAAATCCTATGTAAAAGAACAAGAAAAACCAGTAAATCTTTTTGAATATAAAAATGCTGATCATGGATTTAATTGCGAAGAAAGAAAAAGCTACAATGAAGAAGCGTCTAAATTAGCCTATGAAAGAACTATAGGTTTTTTAATGGAGGATTAAATGAAAAAATATAATTATTATTTAGGTTTTTTAATATATTTTATTACGTTGTATCCACTTTTCTCAATTGATGCTCCCAAAAAGATTTTTATAGAAAATATAAAAATTAGTGAAAAAAAAAAGATAGTTAGGGAGGGGAATTTTGTACATGTCCATTACAGAGGGTGGTTATATGATAGTAATATAGAAACCAGCAATTATTGTAATGCGAAAGGAAAATTATTTGATAGTACATTAGACGAAGGATATAGAGAACAACCTGCCACGAAACAAGCCGAATTTATTTTTCAAAAAGGAAAAAATAATGTAATTAAAGGATGGGAAATTGGAATTGAAGGTATGAATATTGGAAGTAAAAGATGTGTAGTTATTCCACCAAATTTAGCGTATGGGAATAGAAAAATAGGAGAGATTATTCCTGCTAACTCGACTCTAATATTTGAAATTGAACTTATGCGACTTACGGACAATAATTAAAATTCTAAATAAAATTAAAACGGTATTTATGGAGATTTAATTGAAAAATCTAAAAATTAATAAAAAGCCTTGTTTAGGCATAATCGGCGGTAGCGGTTTATATGAATTAGATGGGTTGAGTAATATGAGGAAGCATGTCCTAAAAACACCATTTGGAAAAACATCTGATAAAATATTATCTGCAAAGTATAAAAATATAGATGTTTATTTTTTACCGAGGCACAATAAGAATCATAATGTAGCGCCTCATAAAATTAATTATAGAGCTAATATTTATGCATTTAAAATGCTAGGTGTTACCGATGTAATTTCTGTATCCGCAGTTGGAAGTCTCAAAAATGAATTGAAACCGGGCAGTCTAGTTTTGGTAGATCAGTTTATAGATAGGACAACCGGAAGAAAGAATACTTTTTTTGATGGTACTTGTGTGGCGCACGTCTCAATGGCAAAACCTGTTTCGTCTCAATTATTAGAACTCATTTATCAATCTAGAAAGAATTCAGCAAAAATTAAGAAAGGTGGAACTTATATTGCTATAGAAGGACCACAATTTTCCACCTTAGCAGAGTCTTTGCTTTATAAAAGTTGGAAATGTGATGTGATTGGCATGACAAATATGCCAGAAGCAAGATTAGCTAGAGAAGCAGAACTAGGATATGCAAGCATTGCGATGGTTACTGATTATGATTGTTGGCATAAAGGCCATGATAATGTAACCGTAGCTCAAATAATATCAATTATGAAAAAAAATACTAGTAGCGTTAAAACATTGCTAAGGTCTATTTTTGAAAATTTAAATAATAAAAAAAAATGGAATTGGAGAGATAGTATTTATAACTGCTTAAACGAAGCCATTATTACTGATAAAAAAAATATTAGTAAAGAAGACAAAAAAAAATTACATATTTTCCTTAAAGGAAAATAATTATTTTATTTCACTCCATATTTTTCTATAAGATAAGTAAAATAAGAAAGTCATAGCCAAAAGAAATAAGACTACTTTTATACCTGAAATTCTTCTTTTTTCCATTTCTGGCATAGAAGCCCAAGTTAAAAAGGTTACAAGGTCAAGAACCTCTTGTTCTAAAGTAGGAGAAGTTCCATCTTGGTATTCCACATCTTCTCCATACAACGGTTGAGGCATTGCAATAATCTTTCCTGGCATGTATTTATTATAATAACCTTCTCCTACATCAATATTATCAGGTGGTTCTTCATAACCTAATAACAATGATCTTAAATAGCTTGGACCGTCTTTCCTAGCTTTAACCATAAGAGTAAGATCTGGAGGATAAGCCCCATTATTGGCAGCTTTGGCACTTTCATCATTATCGTATGGACCTGTAAAATAGTCAGAAGCTTTAGCCATTCTTTTCTCAACCAATCCCTCCTCATTAGGAATGGCATCCACCATGAATTGTGCTGCTATAGCGCTTATTTGACTTTTATTATACCCAATTTCGGATAAGTTTCTAAATGCCAAATGTTTTAAACTATGACAAGAAGAACAAATTTCAACATATACTTGAAGACCTCTTTGAGCACTATTCTTATCAATTTTTCCATAAAATTTATTAAACGAAAAATTATACTTTTCTGGTTTTGTTTCTAAGTCAGCGCAATAAGATTGTCGCATAAACAACATAATGCTAAAAAAAAATAAAAAATAAATAAATTTCATCAATTACTCTGCTAACACAGGTTTACTTATGCTAGGAGGCAGTGGTCTAGTCTTTTCAAAAAATCCTAATAATGGGANTACTATCAAAAAGTGNGCAAAATAGTAAANAGTAGCTATCCTTCCTGTTATCAAATANATNCCTTCTGCTGGCTTACTTCCAATCCAGCCAAGNAAAATTGCATTAATGGTNAAAATCCAAAATAACTTCTTATATATTGGTCTAAAAGTGGCTGATCTTACNTTACTCGTATCTAGCCAAGGCAATAGAAATAATACAAATATAGCACTAAACATTGCAATAACCCCACCTAATTTATCAGGTATTGCTCTGAGTATAGCATAGAAGGGTAAGAAATACCATTCAGGAACTATGTGTGCAGGAGTTTTAAGTGGATCCGCAGGTATATAGTTATCAGGATGTCCTAAATAATCGGGAGCAAAAAATACAACTGCAAAGAATATTGTCAAGACAAAGCTTAATCCGAACAAATCTTTTATTGTGTAATATGGATGAAACGGAATACTATCTTGTGGCCCTTTTCTGTCTATGCCAAGAGGATTATTAGAGCCGTGCGTATGTAAGGCTACAATATGTAAAATTACAACTCCAACTATAAGAAATGGAAATAAAAAATGCAGGGTATAAAATCTGCTTAATGTTGGATTATCAACAGCGTAGCCACCCCAAAGCCATTGAACGATGCTTTCGCCAATAANAGGTATAGCAGAAAATAAATTTGTAATCACTGTTGCTCCCCAAAATGACATCTGTCCCCATGGCAAGACATAACCCATAAATGCAGTAGCCATCATAAGAAGAAAGATAATTATACCTAACCACCATAGTAGTTCCCTGGGCGCTTTATATGACCCATAATAAAGGCCTCTGAATATATGTATATAAACAACAATAAAGAAAAACGANGCCCCATTCATATGAACNTATCTGATAAGCCATCCATGATTAACATTTCTCATTATNTGCTCAATTGAATNAAATGCATGATCAACATGTGCTGTATAATGCATAGATAAAATAATACCTGTGATTATTTGTAGTAAAAGAAAAAAACCTGCTAATGAACCAAAATTCCACCAATAGTTAAGATTTTTTGGGGTAGGATAATCTACTGCTGAATGCTTAAAAAAACTTACTATTGGGANCCTATAATCTATCCATTCTACAATATTATTTTTTTTCTTTTCCACTGTAATTTAACCTATTAAAATTGTATTATCGCTAGTATATTTGTATGGTGGTACTTCTAAATTTTTAGGAGCAGGACCCTTTCGAATTCTGCCAGATGTGTCATAGTGTGAACCATGACAGGGGCAAAACCATCCTCGATATTCTCCCTTATTTGAAGCTGGTACGCATCCAAGATGTGTACATATCCCTACTAAAACCAAGAATTTTGGATTTAATGCTCTATCTTCATCCTTTTCTGGGTCTAAAAGTTGAGATAACTCCACTTTGTTAGCCTCATCAATTTCTTTTTGAGAACGATGTTTTATAAATAGAGGCTTTCCTCTCCATAATACAGTTTTGCTATCACCTACTTTTAAACCNGATAAATCAATTTCTATTTTGGCTAATGCCTCAACATCCTTTGATGGGTTCATCTGATCTATTAAGGGCCACCCAGCTGTACCAGCAGCAATTACACCCATAGCTCCTGATGCTTGATGAATAAAACTTCTTCTTGTTTTTTTCTTTCTTTTCTTAGTGTCTGACATTATGTAATAATAATTATTAATATACATTTATAGTGATATTTATAAGATGTAAAGTGTTGTTTAAAATTCAAGTAAAAATTATGAAAAAAAAAAATTTACCTTCTAAACTAGAAACTAAAATATGGAAAGATAGAGCTAAAATATGTGAAAATTGGTTTTTTGAATTAAGAAATCTATTTAAGAATAAATTTAATAAATTAGAAAAAGATTATTGTAAGAAAAATTCTATTTCATTTCAAAACTTTAAGAAACATAAATGGGAAAAAGATATAATGGATCCATCTGCTGGAGGAGGCATTAGTTTAGTCTTAAAAGGAAACCTTTTTGAAAAAGTAGGAATTAATATTTCTACTGTAAATGGAACCTTTCCTAGTGACTATAAGAATTCTATAAAAGGAGCAAGTGTAGATCCAAGATACTATGCCACCGGTATATCTATAGTTTCTCATATGAAATCACCTTTTGTTCCTGCTGCTCACTTTAATTCTAGATTCATTATAACTAAAGATGCTTGGTTTGGAGGTGGATGTGATATTACACCTACTTATATGAAAAGCCATGTTAAAAAACATTTTCATGCCTCTCTCAGGAGTTTTTGTAGTGGTTATGATAAAGATTATTACAAACATTTTAGCAAATGGTGTGAAGATTATTTTTATTTAAAACACAGAAATGAGGAAAGAGGTATTGGAGGAATTTTTTTTGATCATCTCGAAGATAATTGGGATAAAAACTTTAACTTTACAAAACAAACTGGTTTATTTTTTTTAGAATATTATTCAAATTTGATTAAAAAATATTCTTATAAAAGCTGGACGGCTAAACAAAGAAAAAAGTTGATGAAAAAAAGAGGACGATACGTTGAATTTAACCTTCTTTATGACAAAGGAACAATGTTTGGTCTCAAAACTGGAGGTAATACTGATGCTATACTCATGTCCATGCCCCCCATAGTAGAGTGGGACTAAAGTAGAACTAAATATTTATTTTATTCAGTTTGTATAAACATTGTTTCCTAGTAGGCTTAAACTTTTTGTGTATCCACCAAATCTCTAGCATCCTGAAATATTTTCCTATTTTTCTACCTGTTACATTTTTTAATAATTTTATATCATTACCATTGACAGGCAGCACAGGAATTTTCCAANCATCGAGCACCTCTAAAATATTTTTTCTCTTTTTTAAGTCAAATATAGACAACTGTAGCTGATATTTTTTTTTAGCAATATCAGAACCGTAAAAATATTTTATTTTTTTTGCTTGTTCTGTTCCTTTAATTGGTTTTAAATCTTCACATACACTTAAAATAATTTTTATATCCTTGTTTGACATTCTGAGGTCCCTCGCTAGGCTTTCTTTATCAATTTTTGATTTTAGAAATAANAAACAAATTCTCAATATTATGTCTTTTTCCAGTTTGTCTATTCTTCTTAAATTAATAAAAGATATCTTACTGAGGCCGTTTACTAAAATGTCTAAGACCTTCAATTTTTTCATTAAAGACAAAACAAAACCAGCATTTCTTGTAACAATTAACTTTGCGAATTCTAAATAAATTCTTTCTTTAGATATCTTATTAATTAAATTAATGTTATTTATACATGATTCTAAAGAATTTTTATCAAGTTGCTTTTTTTTATCATTATAAGTTGCTACAAATCTAAAATACCTCAAGATTCTAAGATTATCTTCTGTTATTCTCTCTAAAGGGTTTCCGATGAATTTGACTGTTTTTTTATTTAGAGCGTTCAATCCTTTATGAGGATCATATATTTTTCCATTAAAATTAGAATAAATTGCATTAATTGAAAAATCTCTTCTACAGGAATCAGAATAAAAATCGTCAGTAAATTCTACTTTCGCTCTCCTGCCAAAGCTTATTTTATCTATTCTTAAGCTAGTGATCTCTATTTTAAATTTCTCAATTTGCAGNGTAATAGTTCCATGCCCNCTTGANANATCAAAAAAATTTATATTATTTTTTTTTAAGATTTTTTTTGTCTTGCTAGGGGTTAGAGATATAGCAAGGTCTAGGTCATAGGTTTTTTCATTGGTCAATGCACACCTAACAGCACCTCCTACAAACATTAGGTTATGATGACCAAAGATATCAAATAAGTTTTTTATTTTTTTATTTTTATGCCAGAACGGTAATTGTATATTTTTTTTTATCATTAGTTTTTTTAATTATTAGTAATGTGCCCTGGAATAACTTTTTCTCCATCAAAAGCAGGGGGATTATATTTACCTTTATTGTTATTTTCTAAAAACCTTAACGAGTAAATGCTAGATATAAAAAAAATGAATAAGATCATATAAAAAAATATTTTTTTTAAATTAGTATTAAAAAGGTTTTTAGCAATCTTCTTGCTCAAAAGTAAAATAATCAAAATAAGAGATATAGTTAGCAGTATTAACTTAAACATTTTTTTTAATTATTTTTTTTAATAAGTTGCTTAGATCTATAAGAATCATAGCCGTTGCACCCCAAATTCTAATATCACCCCATTTTATATCATAATAAAAGAATTTTTTCTTATTAATATTATTTACAAAATGAGATAAAGTTAAGTTCTTTTTTAAGAAAAGGTATTCCATAGGAAATGTAATTACTTTTTGGACTTCATTAGTATTAACTTTATAAATTTGACGTTTTATTAATCTTGCCACTATAGGTTGAATAAGAAAACCGGTTCCAGTTATATATTTGTTAGTTCTTCCAATTATCTCCATATCTTTAGAATTGACTCCTATTTCTTCATAAGTTTCCCTGATAGCGCAATTTTCAAAGTTACAGTCTTGTTCCTCCATTTTTCCACCAGGAAAGCTTATTTGATTAGAATGACTTTTAAGCTTTTTTGACCTTAAAGTTAAAATAACTTTTATTGATTTTGTATCTTCTAAAACTGAAAGTAGACACAAAACTGCAGAAAAAATCAAATTTTTATTTGGAGCATCTAAAATATTTATTTTTTTATTCTTTTTGAAATAAGTTTTATAGATTAAGTTACTATCATATTTAGTATTCAGTTCTTTTTTGAGATCAGAAAATAAATTTTTTTTCTGATTATTTTTTATTTTAATCATTGTCATAAAAATTTGAATATCTTATATTAAAGCTTTTATTCTTAAATAATACAATTATCTTGAAATTAAAAATAATTAGGAAAATAAATGAATAAAATGTCTGAGACTATTAAGGAAAAACAAGTAGAGAAAGAATTTAATATTCATTTCAAACAAATGCAGTCAGTNCGTGGAGAAATTAATAGTGTAGTTTTTGGACAAAGTGANGTTATAGAGCAAATTCTNATTACTCTTTTAGCNGGTGGCCATGCTTTGCTTGTAGGTTTNCCTGGTTTAGCAAAAACGAGGATAGCTAACTTTCTTGGTATTATTCTAGGTTTGGATTCAAAAAGAATACAATTTACACNGGATCTTATGCCGAATGATATATTGGGAACAGANATTTTGGATGAAAATAATAAGGACAATAGCTTNTTTACATTTTTAAAAGGNCCAGTTTTTANTCAATTATTACTAGCTGACGAAATTAATAGAGCAAGCCCCCGAACTCAATCAGCCTTATTGCAGTCGATGCAAGAAAAAAAAGTAACTGTTGCCGGTAAAGACTATGTTTTACCCTCACCTTTTCACGTGCTAGCTACTCAGAACCCGATTGATCAAGAAGGCACCTACCCTTTGCCTGAAGCACAATTGGATAGATTTCTTATGAATATTAAAATTAGCTATCCTGACCTGCAAGCAGAAAAAGAAATTTTGATTTTATCAACTAAAGATTTGGAAAAAGAACCTAAAAATATTTTAAATTTCGAAGATTTTATTAAATGCCAAGAATTAATAAAAAATTTACCTATTGGAGAAACTATTTTTCAATTTATTCTAAAAATTATTTCTAACAGNAGGCCTGAAACTACAAATATAAAATCTATCAAAGAAAATATATTATGGGGGNCAAGTCCTAGAGCAAGCCTATCACTTTTGGCAACATGCAAAGCTAAAGCTTTTTTAGATAAAAGATATTCTCCTTCCTTAATGGATGTTAGATCTTTAGTAAAGCCTATTTTAACGCATCGAATGAATTTAAATATTGGAGCAAAAGCTGATGGTATTCTAATTGAAGATCTGTTGACAGACCTTCTAGAAAAAATAGATGTTTAGCGTAAGTTCTTTATATAACTTTCTAAAACTTTCNGATGAATTATCACAAAATCTTCCTAATCTACTTTCTGAATCTTCCATGCTATCAAAAAATATTCTAGATGGAATGCATTTGACAAGGTTTGCTGGAAAAGGAGAGACCTTTTGGCAGTTTAGAGAGTATCAACACGGTGATGATGTAACCAATATTGACTGGAGAAAATCTTCTTCTTCAAAAAAAATATTTCTTAGAGAAAAGGAAAAAGAAGTATTTAATAATGTTTATATTTACATTGATAAATCTAAGTCCATGNATTACNGCAGTGAAAANAANATAAAAAGNAAGTTATTTAANGCTGTTTTATTAAGCCTTACATTATGCAGGTTATTTAGTAAAAGCAGAGAAGAAGTTTTCATATTTAACAATAAAAATATCCCTATAAATTGTTCTAGAAATTTAAACAATTTTAATACAAGTTTTTTAACACAATCAAATGACTCATTTCCTAAATTAGAACATATAAAAGCAAATTCTCTATTTATAATATGTAGCGACTTCTTGTATGAAACAGCAGGATTATCAAAATTTATTAAAAATTTAAAAAAAAAAAATGTGGAAGGCTATTTAGTTCAAATTTTAGATCCTAAGGAACTAAAATTTGATTTTAAAGGGTACAATCAACTTGTTGACATGGAAACTGGAGATAAAGTAATCTTTAGTAATAACCATTCTTTATCTCAAAACTATTACAAAAATCTTGAAAAGCTAAGAAAAGATCTTCGAAAATTATGTACTTTAATTAATTGGCATTTTATGTTTCATAATACTTTTTCAAAGCCAATTAATGTATTGCTAGAAATAACAAAAAATATAATTATAAATAATAAAAAAAATTGATAGAATTATTTACAAATTTAGGTTTTATGTATCCCAATGCTCTTTGGGCACTGTCAGTTATTCCAATTGTTTACCTTGTGGTGAAGTCTTTACCACCCAAACCAAAAACTTTTGATTTTTCGACGTTTTATTTAATTCAAAGGATAAATAATAATTTAACTGAAAAAAAAAGCTGCCCCCTATGGCTTCTTTTGCTTAGATTACTATTAATAATTTTCATAATAATATATTTTGCAAAACCCTTTTTAAATAATTCTAAAATTAATAAAAAGATAGATAACTATGTTGTTTATGCTGATATGGAATGGTCTACAGCAGCTAACTGGGAAAAATATAAGTCCACTTTGATGGATATAATGCTAGAAGCAGAAAAGCTAAATAGAAATTTCTATTTGATAGATAGCGTGAACAATGAAAGTAATAAAGGAAAAAAATTCCTATCATCAAATCATTTATCAAACTATCTACGAGATATAAGTCCAAATCCCTGGCAAAATGACAGATTAAATATTATAAAAAAACTAGACAAAATAGAATATAATCAAAATAGTAGATATTTTTACGTATTTTCAAAATATGATAATTATACAAATGAAAATTTAAAATCTGATATAGTAACTTACTTAGGTAAAAAATATCCTAGTTTAGAGCTGATATATTTAGTTAATGAAGTTACAATACTTGAAAAACCTATAATTATTGGAGAAAGCATAGAACTAAAAGTAAAGAGACTTGGTGATTTATCCCAAGACAATTTTATCATAAGAATAACGAGTTCTAACAATCAAATAATACATGAAAAAAGCTATCAATTTGAGAAAAATAAATACATTCGTTTAGTAAAAGAGTTTTTTCCTATCTCAGTAATCAANGATTTTAAAAAAGTTGAGCTTATTAATCAAAATCATGCTGGAGCAGTTTTTTATTTTGATGACCTAAATAAAAAACAAATAATAGGAGTTTTATCTGAAGATAAAAACTATGAGGAGAATCCTTTATTATCACCTATTTATTACATAATAAAAGCATTGGGTAATAATAATAAAATACTAATAGGAAATTTAGATAAACTAANAAATGCTAATGCTGATATTCTAATTTTTCCTGATACAGGAATTGTTGATTNAAAAAATTTGATGTTTCTAAAAAAATGGGTTTCTAATGGAGGATTACTAGTTAGATTTTGTGGGTCAAAGTTTGTGAACAGTGATTCTATGCTCTTATCCTCGAAAANAGAAAAAAAGAGAATTAGATATCTAGGAGGAAATTTGAGTTGGAACAATGAAATTGGTATCAAAGAATTTCCAAGCAATAGTATATTTAATGGATTAAAAATACCTGATAATATAATNATTAAGAAACAGTTATTATTTGAGTCACAAAGCAATCAGGAATTTGATATTTTAGCCACCTTAAAAGACGACACACCTTTAGTCTCATTAAAGAATTTAGGAAAAGGAAAAATTGTATTTTTTCATTTCACAGCAAACAATGATTGGTCAAATATTCCACTTACTAGTTTATTTGTAGACATGCTTTCAAGAGCTACATTATTAAACCAAATGAAAGAAAATGAAACACTTAAAGAATTGGATATAGAAACTGAAATCGACGGATTTGGAAATATTGTAAAGGCACGCAGAGAAGTTAAACTTAGAGATAGCCTTGCTATAAAAAATTTATTTCCTTCCAAAGAAGTCTTACCTGGAATTTATGCAAATGATGAATTAAATGTTGCCCTTAATCTAGCAGGAAAAATTAGAGTAAGTAATCTTGAAAAAACTAATACCTCTGATTCTTTAGAAACAAATAAGTTTTTTAATAGCATTAGCGATTTAAGTAAAATTTTATTAATATTAATTTTAATTTTATCGATTTTAGATATCTTAGCTTCTATATTTATAAGGAATAATATAAATATTACTAAAAAAATTAGGTTAAAAAAAAGCATCCTGAACTTTTTAATTTTTTTACTAATTTTTTCTAAGATAGATTCTATTGGAGCTAGTGACTTCGCAAATGATACTTACCTTGCTTATGTAAAGAATGTCGATAAAGAAATTAATAATGTCTCATATCAGGGTCTAAAAACTCTTTCTGAAGTATTAGACAGAAGAACCTCAATTTCGCCTAAAGGAGTAGTAGAAGTAGACTTAGAAAATGACAATTTTTTTTTCTTTCCATTTATATATTGGCCAATTAACGAAAACTTTATTAACCTGAATAATAAGACTAAAAATAAAATAAAATACTATTTGAATTCAGGAGGTATAATTTTTTTTGATATCTTTGGTATATCTAAAAATCAATCATCTTTCGATAGCTTTTTAAAAAAAACTTTAATTTATGTAAAAGGAATTACAACCAATGAACTTTTACAAATAAATAAAAACCATACTTTATATAAAAGCTTTTACTTATTAAATAATTTTCCAGGTAGATGGGATAGAAAAGTATTATTAGTTGATAACAACAGTATGAAAATCAATGATGGAGTAAGCAACATAATTTTAGGTTTTAATGATTGGGCTTCTGCATGGGCAATAGATGAAAATAATTATCCTCTCTTCCCTGTTGTGCCAGGCGGAGAAAAACAGAGAGAAGTAGCTTATAGGGTCGGGATAAATATCACTATGTATGCTTTAACAGGAAATTACAAAAATGATCAGGTTCATTCCAAGTCTATACTAGAAAGGTTAAGAAAAAGTAAAAATGACTAATTATTTAGATTTTGATATCAATATGGTTTTACCATTAAAAATACTAGTCTCGTTTATAATTATTTATCTGGTATTATTACTATCTATAAATGGCTTAAAAAAAAAAGAAAATATTTTTCGTATTATTCTATTGTCAGCATTTACTTTACTGATTGTTAACCCCTATACAAACAGAGAGAAAACCAGCTATTACAATGATATTGTATTATTAGTTTCTGATTACACCTTAAGCATAAGTGAAACAAATAAAACAGAGAATATTTTAAGTGTTCAGAAGAAAATAATAGATCAGCTTGCTGAATTTTCTAATCTAGAATTAAAAAAATTAGAAATTGAAAATAAAATATCTCAACAAGAAGATGAAAATTCTGGAACTTTTATAATAAATAGAATAAAAGAAGAAATTAATGAAGTAAATAAAAAAAGAATGGCCAGCATAATAGTAATTACAGATGGTCAGACTTTTGAAAAGCCAAAAGCTCTTGATGAATTAAAAGGCATTCCTCTTCATTTTATAATAGTAGGAAAAAAAAATGNGAAAGATAGAGTAGTTATTACAGAAAATGTACCAGACTATGCAGTAGTTGGAAAAAATATTAATTTCATATTAAAAATTAAATCTTGGAAAGAAGATAAAAAAGCGAAAGTTACTATTCGTCTCGATGGGGTTGTAGTACTAGAGAAGAATTTTGTTCCAAATATAGCACACAATATAGAAATACCTATTGAACATTCTGGTGAAAATATTTTAGAGATAAAAGTAGATAATAATATTGAAGAAATAACTTTTTCGAATAACGACATAATAAAAAGCATAAATGGTATTCATGAACGATTGAGAGTAATGTTGATATCAGGTCAGCCAAATATGGGATTAAGAACATGGAGAAATATTTTAAATTCTGATCCTGCAATTGAACTTGTTCATTTTACGATTCTTAGACCTCCTTCAAAAAGAGACCTTACACCCGTCAAAGAACTTTCTTTAATACCTTTTCCAACTCAAGAATTATTTGCAGCAGACCTCTCAAAATTTAGTCTGATAATTTTTGATCAGTATAGCTTGCAAGGNGTACTTCCTGAAAAATATTTAAATAACATAGCACAATTTGTAAGTGAAGGGGGAGCACTTTTAGACATCGCAGGAGTAGAACATGCAAACCAATCAAGCATAAATAATTCTGCTATTAGTTCAATTCTGCCATCAAAATCAAAAGGAGAAGTGTCAGAAAATCCATTTATTCCAAAGTTAACTGAAACTGGAAAAAAACATCCTATTACCAATTCCTTGCGTCTNAATGACGGCGATGAGAAATGGGGAAAATGGTTTAGACATATTAAAGCTGAAAAATTATTTGGAAAAACTCTAATGCAAAACAACAATTTCCCAATAATGATAATTAGTGATGCAGGCGAAGGAAGAGTTGCTCAAATACTATCTGATCAATCTTGGATATGGATTAAATCAAGTGAAAATAAAGGTCCTTTAATAGGTCTACTAAGAAACACTATTCATTGGCTATTAAAAACACCCGAGCTAGAAGAAAACTTTTTAAAATTTTCAAAAAAAAATAAATTAGTTACTATTAATCTTAATACTTTAAAGAGCCAGAACGTACCAGCAAAAATATATTATCCATCAAAGGAGACCACAGATATATTACTTAAAAATAATAAGAAAGGTTTGATGACAGGTGTGTTTGAAACCCAAGAAAGAGGTAGACATAAAATTTCTTATGATGGAATAGAAAAATTTTTTTATCCAATTAATCACGATATATCAGAATTGAAGAACGTTGTGTCTTCTGATAAAAAGTTAAAAGAAATTGCAGCTTTAAATTCTAATGTTAGTATAAATTGGACAATCGATAAAATTCCTAAACTTGCTAAAATTTACAATGATAATATTTTTTTTGGAAAAAATTGGATAGGTCTTATAGAAAAAAAGATGGAAAAAAAGAATTCATATTCAAAACAAAGTTTATTTGAGTGGTTTATTTTTCTTCCAATTATTATAATTTTATATTTATTCGTCTGGTATAGAGAAAGNAAGAGCTAGTAGTATTATGAATAAAAGTATTATTTCATGTGGCATTGATGAAGTTGGCAGAGGTGCTTTAGCTGGCCCTTTAGTAGTAGCTTGTGTTTCATTTAAGAAATACACTAGCATCCCATATGGAATATTAGATTCAAAAAAAACATCGCCTCAGACAAGATTGGTATTATTTAAATTGATTCAAAAGAGTTCAATTGCTACTTATTGCTTAGTATCTCCATCCATTATAGATAAAATTGGAATAGAAAAGGCAACTTGTTTAGCATGTGAGGATATTGTTAAAAGAAGTAGAAAAAATATAGATATTGTTTTATTAGATGGCAATATCAAACCTAAATTAGACTTTTATTATAGAAATATTATTAAAGGTGATAGCAATTATGTCTCAATAGCAGCCGCATCAATCATTGCAAAACAAATAAGAGATAAATATATGAGACTTTTAGATTCAAAATATAAACAATATGGCTGGAAAAAAAATGTAGGTTATGGAACCAAAGAGCACTTAAAAGCTATAAAAAAGTATGGTATAACTAAACATCATAGAAAATCATATAAACCAATAAGAGAAATTTTGATATAAAATGAGTAATAATTCTATAAAACCTAACAAACTTAAGATTAGAAATTCAAAATTTATTTTAGGAGAGACAGTAGAACAATTATCTAAGTTAGANACAAACTCNGTGGATATGGCCTTTTGCGACCCTCCTTATTATCTTCAACTGTCAAGAACATTATACAGGCCGGACCAAACAAGAGTTTCTGGAGTTGACGATAAATGGGATCAATTTAAATCCTATGAAGATTACGATAATTTCTCAAAAAAATGGCTTCTTCACATTAAGAGAATTTTAAAGCCCAATGCCACTATATGGGTAATTGGTACTTACCACAATATATATAGAATAGGATACTTGATGCAAAATTTTAATTTTTGGATACTAAATGATTTAACTTGGATAAAGACTAATCCTATGCCTAACTTTAAAGGTACTAGATTTACAAATGCACATGAAAATCTTATTTGGGCATCGAAATCAAAAGACTCTAAATATACTTTCAACTACAAGACAATGAAATTAATNAATAATAATAAACAAATGCGTTCTGATTGGTTGTTAAATGTTTGTAGTGGAAAAGAAAGACTTAAAGATAAAAATAATATTAAATTACACAATGCACAAAAGCCTGAACAACTCTTAGAGAGAATTGTCCTGGCAAGCACTAGAGTAGGTGATTTAGTTTTAGACCCTTTTTTTGGCACCGGAACTACAGGCGTTGTTTGTAAAAGATTAGGAAGAAAATTCATTGGCATAGAAAGAAAATCTTCTTATCTTGTTGCAGCTAAAGAAAGAATTCTAAAAATTAAAAGGTTGCAGTCTAAGAATCTCGAAAATGTTACTTCAGATTTTAGGGAAAAAAGAATAGCATTTTCTAATTTATTAAAGAAAGGTTTAATTAAACCTGGAAACTCACTTTACGACTCAAGAAAAAAAATAAGAGCTACAGTTCTATCAAATGGCAGTCTAAAATTTAAAAATGATACTGGATCTATACATAAAATAGGGGCTATAGTCCAAAAAAAGCATGCTTGTAATGGTTGGGATTTTTGGTATGTACACCACAATAAAAAATTAATATCTATTAACGAACATAGATCTCATTTAAGACAAGAAATTCTGGAAAAAGAATAGTTTACTATCTTATTAGTGAGTGAGGAAATTGGAAGTTTTTTAAGTCTTTCTTTATCAACCCATATGTAGTTATTTTTTTTAAAATTTCCTTCTTTTACTTTTACTAAGCTGACCCTAGTAAATAGTATGAAATGTGAGAACTCGTGCTTAAGTGTATCAACGAAAATTTTTTCTTTTTCGCTTATACAAAGTTTTATATTCTTGTAGCAATTTTCTGGCCAATCTCCTATATTCCATACACTAGTGGGAACTTCATAGAGACCTGCTAGCATTCCATTGTAAGGTCTCTTTGTAATTAAAAATTTCTCTTTGTTAGTTACTAAAAAATAAGAATAGCAATACTTTCTAGATTTTTCTTTCACAATCTTTGACTTTCTCCTATCAACAGAATAAGTATAATTACAGTATTTTTTTATTTCGCATAAATTACACTTTGGTTTAATCTTCAAACATATTTTTGAGGCATAATCCATTATACCTTGAGCAAAGTCGCTTGTATTTTCACGAGGAAAGATAGTTTTGGCTTGAGTTACTAAATCTCTTTCTTTAATATCTTCTTTTAACCCTAAAACTCTCATTATAAATCGTTTTATATTTGTATCTATTATTATAGAATATTTACCATATGCAAAAGAAATAATTGCAGAGGCTGTGTATTCTCCAATACCTGGAAGCATTTTTAATGATTCTTTATTTTTCGGAATAATACCATTAAATTTTTTATCTATAATTTGTGCGGTACGGTGTAAATTTATTGCTCTTCTATAGTATCCTAACCCTGACCAAATAGCTANAACATCAGATACATCTGCTTCCGACAATTTTTTGATTGTAGGCCATTTATTTAAAAATTTTCTGTAAAAAACTTTAACTTTATCCACTTTAGTCTGTTGAAGCATTACCTCTGAAACAAGGGTATAATATGGATTCTGACATAATTTTTTTTTATTTCTCCAAGGTAGGTTTCTTTTATGCTTATTATAGTAGTCTATGATATAATTAGATATGTATTTAGTATTATTCATATTTTATAACATTAATTTTATTCTATATAATTACAATGAATAATTTTAAAAAAATAAATATTATTACCAGAAAAATTACCAACAAAATATTTAAAAAATATGATTATAATTTTATTTTGATAAATGAAAATTGGTTNTATATTGTTGGAGANGAATTTTATNAAAACAGCCATCCTGTNGGCATAAGAAATAGTAAAACGCTTAATGTTAANGTAAAAAGACACTGTATTATAGACTTTCAATACTCCTTGCCTATTTTTACTGAAAGAATCAAAAAAGTCCTTGAAAATAATGTTGNTTTAGAAATAAAGATTAAACAAGAGTACTGACTATAAATTTTTTATTGATAGCGCAATCATAGTTGCTATATTAAGNATCATGAATTCAAAATTAAAACTTAAAGCGTCTTTAGTAAAATTAGTATTATTGGTACTCATTTTTTTACAAAACCTTGCGGCAGAAAATAAGGAAAATTATCTAGGGGAAGCTAATGCAAAAAATATATTAGTAGAGTATGCATCATTGTCATGTGTTCATTGTGCTAATTTTCATTTAGACAATTTACCTGCTATTAAAAAGGAACTTATAGAAACTGGCAAATTAAAATACATTTACAGAGATTTTCCTCTTGATAAGCCTGCGATGATAGCCGCAATGGTTAGTAACTGTTACTCCGGATACCAGTATTTCGAAGTTTTGAACACACTTTTCAGGAATCAGAAAAAATGGGTTGTTAAATCAGAAAATAAGGAGGATTTTGAAAAAACTTTGTTTGCAATATTGAAAGTTCATGGAATAAGTCTTGAAAAGATAAAGTCCTGTACAGATGAAAACGATTTAAATAAAAAAAAATGGAATTCTATTTTACAGATTAGGCTAGAAGCTCAAAAATTAGGGGTTAATTCGACACCTTCATTCTTTTTAAATGGAGAACGGCTCCCTGGTCTAGTTACAAGCGAGGTCTTAAAGAAATTAATTAAATAGCTTATTTACTAATTACCTGATTGATATATACTATATGTAGTATTATTTTTCTAGANTAGGAATATTTCTATTGTTTATTAGTAAATTAAAAATGTCAGGCTTTAAGTCTTTTGCGGACGAAACAAACGTTACTTTGGNATCAGGACTTACTGGAATTATAGGGCCAAATGGATCTGGAAAATCCAATATATTAGAAGCCATTAAATGGGTAATGGGTGAAAGTTCTTCTAAGAACTTAAGAGGTTCCGGAATGAACGATGTGATATTTAACGGAAGCGCTTCCAAACCTTCAAAAAATATTGCTCAGGTAGTTTTAACTATAGATGTAAATGAAAAAGACTTGAGTAAAAATAATAAGAGGTTTGTTAAATCTGGAGTAGTAGAAGTTGAAAGACAGATTTTAAGAGACGCTGGCTCTACTTACAGGATCAACGGGAAAGAAGTAAAAGCTAAAGAAATACAATTTTTATTTGCTGATTTCTCATCTGGTTCAAGAGCTTCAAATATAATAGATCAAGGGTCGGTAGGTAATTTGGTTACGCAAAAGCCTTTAGAAAGAAGAAAAATTTTAGATGAGTCTGCAGGTATTTCTGGTATTACAGCAAGAAAGATTGAGAGCACAAACAAATTAGAGGCTACTAAAAAAAATCTACAGAGACTATCTGATATTCTATCTAGTCAAAAAGAAAGATTGGCTGAACTGAAAAAGCAAGCAGATAAAGCCAAATCTTTCAAATTAAATAAAAAAAAAATAACTGAACTAATAAAGGATGTTAGTGTTGCTAAACTTAGTAAATCAAGAAAACAGCTTGAAAACTTAAAAAGAACTTATCTCGATAATAAAAGTCAATTAAATGAAATAAGAAAAAGTACAGCAAATNTTAGTAATGAATTAATTTTAGCAAAAAATGAACTAAAAAAAATTGAAAACGAGGAGAAGAAACTTAAGGAAACTAATTTAGTTTCAGAATTAAAGATTGAAAAAATAGGATATGAAATTTCTAATAACGAAAAAGAATTGCTATCATTAAAAAATCTTGAAGAACAGATTGATAAAAATATTTCATTTCAAATTGATATCTTAAAGAATTCTGAGTCAAGAATAAAAAAGTTAAAGGATAAACAAAAAGAATTTTTAAATATCAAAAGTATTGAAAATGCAGATTTAATTAAGAATAATTTAAATAAATCGCAAAACTCTCTCCAAAAGCAACAAGAAATATTGTCTGACTTAAATAACAATCTAACCCTAAAAAAAGAAACCATCACAAGACTGAACTATGAATTAGAAACAAAAGAAAAGAAAGTTGAGCAGATATGTGAAGAAGTTAATTCAATAAAAAGATCTTTAAAAAATATATCAAAAGAGAAAAAAGTAAATTTTGTCTACAACGATTTGTTTAAAAATAAAGAAAGTTTAGAAGTTACTAAAGAGGAAATAACTAAAGTCATAGAAAAAGATAATAATTTTTTCAATGATACTAAAAGTAGTCTAGATAAGCTATCAAATGATATTTTAAAATTGAACCATGAGGAGTCAGCCTTAAAAGATAAAATTAATAAATTAGAAAAAGAGTTTTCCTCAGTTTCTTCTTTAGGGTTTCAAAATAAGTCTGATAATATACTGAAATATGTTTCTATAAAAAAAGGTTATGAGCTAGCATTCTATTTAGCAATAGGTGATGGCATTGAAGCATGTAAAGAAAATAATGCAGAAAATCCGGTTATATGGAGAAGTCCAAAAAATATAAAAATGCCAGATCTTCCCAACAACCTAAAATCGCTATCTAATTATGTTAAAGCTCCGATTGAGCTTAAAAACTTTCTTTCTCAAGTTGCGGTAGTTATCAGTAATGAACAAGGTAATAAAATATCGAATGTGCTTAAGAATGGACAGCTAGCTGTTACTACTTCTGGTTCCTTGTGGAGATGGGATGGCTTGCATATTAAAGAGGGAAAAAAGACAATAACTTATAAAAGGATAACAAGTACTACAAGACTCTTAGAGTTAGATAAAGAAATTAAAAATCAAAATATAATTTTANATAGGATCATAAATGAGAAAGTAAAAATTCAAAAAATATTTAATAAAAATCAAAGCCTTTTTGAAGAATTGATTAAAAAAATAGAAACCAACCAAAAGAGAGTAGAGGAAATAAAATTTGAATTAAATTCTATTGAAAATAAGCTTTTTTTAAATAAAAGTACTTTAGAGAAAGAAAAAGATGAATTAATTGAAAAAAATAATTTACTTAAAAATAAAAATGAAGAGTATAAAACTTTAAAAGTCGACATTAAAGATTTGAAAAGTAAGATTTCTGTCAACAGTCGAGAAATAATCGATACAAAAAATATTTTTTTTTTAGAAGAAAAAAAAATAAAAGAAATTAGACTTAANTTAGATAAACAGCAAATAGATTTTGCANTCTGCAANCAAAAACAAGATGCGGAAAAACTAAATATCAGAAAAGTATTACTAGAGATTAAGGATACTGAGTATCAGATAAATAAAACGAATTCCACAATAGCTAATTTAAATGAAAACTTAAAAAAGGTTAGTAAAAACATAATTAATAATAAATCTAGACCTAAAGACTATTCAGCCAAAATTAGTTCTATTAAAGGTGCTGTAAATAATAATAATAAAATTATAGAAGAACTTAAAAATACTTTTAAAAAGAAGTCCGAAATTGTAAATAGTCTAGATAAAAAACTATCAATACAAAACGAAAAAATTAAAAATTTAACAGAAATTACAATTAGAAAGGAAATTCAGCAAGAAGAAATAAATAATTTTATAAGTTACGAAGTTAATAGAATTAAAGAAGATTTAGAAATTAAATCAGAAGAAATTGAAAAGTTGGTAGTGGAAAATGCTAACAAAGAGATTGATATAAAAGAAACAGAAAGTTTAATTAAAAAACTAAAATTTAAAAATGAATTAATAGGAAATGTAAATTTGTATGCAGAAGAGGAACTAAGTAATTTAGAAAGCAAAGTGAAAGATATAATAATAGAAGAGAAAGATTTAATTAATGCTGCAAAAAAACTCGAAAAAGCAATAGAAGAACTTAATAAGGAAGCAAGAAAAAGGGTAAAAGAAACTTTCGTTAAAATGAATTCTACTTTCTCAAAATTATTTAAGCAACTATTTGGTGGTGGTAAGGCTTACCTAGAAATGGTTGATTCTGATGACCCATTACAAGCAGGTTTGGAGTTAATGGTGTCTCCTCCTGGAAAAAAATTGCAAAGATTAAGTTTACTATCTGGAGGAGAAAAAGCATTAGCCTCACTTGCTTTAATTTTTACTACATTTATTAATAAGGTTACACCAATCTGTATATTGGATGAGGTTGATGCTCCACTAGATGATGCAAACGTAGAAAAATTTAATAGATTATTGAAAGAAGTCTCCACTGCATCAGAAAAGAAGTTTTTAATCATTACACACAACAAAATTACCATGAGTAACATGAATAAAATTTTTGGTATAACTATGATGGAACCTGGGGTTTCGAAAATTGTATCAGTTAACGTTGATAGGCAAACGTCAGTTCACGCAGCAGAATAAAAGGTTTTTAATGAATAAAAAGAGAGATTTTAATGAAAGACTTTCAAATGCATTGAAATCAAAAGAAAAAAATAAAACAGCTAATTCATCTAATATGTCAGGTTACAGCATTGCTATGAATTTGACTATAGAACTAATAACTGGAATGGCAATTGGTTTTTTTTTAGGAATGTTACTTGATAACTATTTACAAACAAAACCTTTAATGCTTATAATATTTATAGTATTAGGAACTATTGTAGGCTTCTACAATATGTTCAGAATGCTAAAAAAGTACGGATATTTTATTAAGTAAGAGGAAAAATTGGCAGCTGACAAAGGACCACTTCATCAATTTGAAATTTCTAATATTTATGATATTAAATTTCAAGGAACTGATATATCTTTTACAAACTCATCACTTTCTATGGTTTTAGCTGTAGCTATTGCATCTATATTTTTTTTCTTGGGTTCAAGAAAGAATGGAGAAGCACCAGGAAAACTCCAGATCTTAGTGGAAATGTCTTATGAGTTCATTGCAAATATGGTGAAAGATAATGTAGGTACAGGAGGAAAAGTATTTTTTCCTTTTATATTCTCACTATTTCTTTTTATATTGTTTGGAAATGTTTTGGGTATGGTGCCTTATAATTTTACATATACTAGTCATATAATAGTAACTTTTGGGTTAGCCGGTTTTATTTTTATAGCAGTTACTGTTATAGGATTAATTAAACATGGTATTAGTTTTTTAAAATTCTTTGTTCCATCTGGAGTACCAATCTCATTATTACCTATACTAATCCCTATAGAAATTATATCCTACTTTGTAAGACCAATAAGTTTAAGCTTAAGGCTATTTGCTAATATGATGGCAGGACATACTATGTTAAAGGTATTTGCTTCTTTTATTGTATTATTAGGCATATTAGGTGGTTGGGCACCTTTATTATTAGTTATTGTATTGACAGGATTTGAAATTATGATAGCTGTTTTACAAGCGTACGTTTTTACAATTTTGTGTTGTTTATATTTAAACGATGCACTTAATTTACATCATTAACTTTATAGAAAGGAAATTAAAATGGAAGTAGAAGCAGCAAAATTAATAGGAGCTGGATTAGCGACGATAGCGCTTGCTGGTGCAGGAATAGGAATTGGAAATATATTTGCAAGCTATGTTTCTGCAGCAATCAGGAACCCCTCAGCTGCTCCTAAAGTATTTGGCAATGTTTTGTTAGGTTTTGCTCTGACAGAAGCTATAGCATTATTTGCATTGTTAATTGCATTCTTAATTCTATTCGCTTTTTAAATATGCTTGCGAAGAGTAGTTTAATCTATTCTGTATTTTTTTTGTTGAGTACAAAAAGTTTGCAAAGTGCTGAAGGAATGCCTCAATTTGCTAGTGAGAGTTTTCCTTCACAGCTTTTTTGGTTAGTATTAACCTTTACCTCACTTTATATTTTTATTAGCTTTGTAATTTTACCTAGAATACGATCAAATCTTAGGCTTAGAAAGAATAAGATTTCAAATGACCTTGAAAGAGCAGAAAGTATAAAGAATGAAACAGAAAAGATTATAGAGGACTACAATAAAAAGATTGAGGATGCTAAAGAAAAAGCACATAATCAATTAAAAAATAGTCTTAAAAAAGCTAATGATGAACTAATAGTTAATTTAAGTGAATTGCGTGAACAAACCGACAAAAAACTTAAAAATGCAGAAAAAGAAATAATGTCTTATAAAGAAAAAATAGAAAAGGAAATTGATACGACTGCAAATAATATATCTGAAATTATATTAAGTAAAATACTAAATGAAGGTTACAATATGCACGATATTAATAATATAATTAAGAAATCAACTTCCTATTCTGAAAGCTAGTATGGTTATTAATCTTTTAGATCCGCAAATTTGGGTAGCTATATCTTTTATAATTTTTTTCCTAGTTTTTGGTAAAATTATTTGGACAAAGTTATCTTTTTTCTTGGACAATAAAATAAATTTAATCAATGTTGAGATTAAAGAAGCCAATAACTTACATAAAGAAGCACTTAGTTTATTAACAGAGGAGAAAAAAAAAGCTCAAGACCTGGAAAATCAAATAAAAAAAATAATGGATGAAGGAAAAATGCAGGCAAATGAGCTAGTGGAAGAAAATAAACTAAAAATAAATAGTGAGATAGAAAACCTGGAAAGAAGTTGTAATGAAAAGATAAAATTAATGGAAGAGGAAATACTGAATGAACTAAAGTCTAAGGTATTAGATAAGGCTTTAAATCAATCTGTAATAAGCCTGCAGAATAATCTGTCTCGTAATAATCAAAAAGATATTATAAAAGATTCTTTAAAGCTAATTAGTAAGCAGGTACAAAGCAAAAAATAAACATATGATTAAAATGTAATATCATCAAGATATTATATTTTCTGCTGTATGATATGCTGTAAAAGCACTCAAAGTCCAACCTAGGTGGCCGTGGCCTGTGTTGAACCATACTCTTGAATCTCTGCTAATCCTCGTTATGGGCAACATATTTGGAGTCATAGGTCTTAATCCAGCCCATGGTTTTATATCATCTGCGTTTATATTAGGAAACATGTCAATACACCATTTTATTAAAGGTCTTACCCTATTCTGTATTATATCTAAGTTATAACCATTAAACTCCGCCGTTCCTGCTATCCGAAGTCTTTTTTTTCCTAATCTTGAAGTGACTATTTTACTTTGATCATCTAATAAACTAACCCAAGGAGCATTTTTTCCTGGATCATTAATAGTAATTGAATAACCTTTTACTGGATAAATGGCGAGATTCTCTCCTATTGTACTTGCAAGCTTTTTTGAATTTATACCTGCACAGACCACTAATTTATCATATATTTGTAATTCATCATTTAAATCTGTTACTTCATGGCTAACTAATTTTATTTTTTTATTTTTTAATAAATATGCTGTCAGATTCATACAAAATTTATGAATATCTCCTGTTTTGTCAGTTCTTGTATAAAAAATACTATCAAATTTCTTTTTTTTTAGTGATGGTTCTATTTTGTATAATTCCTCATGAGTAATTCTTTCCCTGACAAGGCCAGCTCTCTTATAAATTTTATTTGTCAAGATTGCTTTTTCTGTATTTTCCTTCGAATGATAGAAATGCAATATTCCCTTATTTAAAAGATCAAATTTAACTTTCTCTTTAGTAGCAATATCATTATATAAATCAATACTCTTGATTGCCATTCTACAGATTTTTTCTGTTATTTTGTCCTTGTTTGATATATTTTTCATGAAAGTCAGTAGCCATACATATTTTTCAATAGAGGGCTTAGGGTTTATTGTAACTGATGAATGCTTCTTAAATAAACCCTTTATGCCTGTATATACGTTATTCCAATTATTCCAAGCCTCAGAATTACTTGCCGACAGTTGACCTCCATTAGCGTAACTTGTAGCCATTCCAGGGTATCTTCTAGACTCTATTAGATCAACTTTAAATCCTTTTTTTGATAGATAATAAGCTGTCGTAACACCAGTAATTCCTGCTCCAACTACACCAATTCTCATATTTTTTTACTACCCCACTCTATTATTTATTTTTGAAATCCATAATAAATAAAAAAATCTTTATATTTTTTATCATAAGTAAATTTAAACTTACTATCTTTAACTACATTTAATATGTTCTTATTGACTTGTTTTATATTATCTGTTCGTATTGGTGCCAATAATTTTGTTAATAATTTTCCTTGATTATCTACAATAGCTATATACATGTTTAATTTATCTAATGGTTCTTTTATTGGTTTTTTAATATACTTTATATCAATATAGGCCTGAAAGTTGATAAGTATCTGATTCTTTTCATTATTGTTTTTTAAAATAATAAATTTGCATCCAGACACAACTTTTCTTAGTTTAGCTTGATATTTATTGGAATATGTATTTTCTTTATAAACGCTTGTAGAATATGGTATTTTTGTAACGGGACACAAGGTTTTTGTGCTTTTCTTCTGTTTTATAATTTCTTTTTTATCATTAGACTCTTTGTCTAATAAACTAGTTATTTTATTTAATGAGCAAGAAGTTAATATAATGCTAATAATTAATATACAAACTATATTTATTTTTTTCATAATACTATCATTTGTGATACTTATAATACTATAATATTTGATATATAAAACAAACATTATGTACAATAAAAATACTAATAAATTTATCATTATATATACAGATGGCGCTTGCAAGGGTAATCCTGGGCCTGGCGGTTGGGGTGTGCTAATTGAAAATATAGAGAAAAAAAAAATAGAACTTTCTGGTTTTGAAAAATCTACAACTAATAATAGAATGGAGATTAAAGCAGCAATTATGGGATTAAAATTTTTTAAAAAAAAAACTGATATTCAACTAAATACTGATAGTAATTATCTTAAAAGTGGTATAACCGATTGGATAAATAAATGGAAAGTAAATAACTGGAAAAATGCAAATAAAAAAGATGTGAAGAACAAAGATTTATGGATGGAGTTAGATAAACTCAATGCATTTCACAATATAGAATGGAAATGGGTAAAAGCACATGATGGGATTGAGGGAAACGAAAAAGCTGATCAAATAGCCTGTCGTGCGATCGATAAAAACCTAATGTAAGGCTGAGTCTAAAGATTTCAAAAAATGCTTTTTAGTTAAAATCTCATTCAAAATCAATCCGTTTGGATATTTTTTGGTAAAAATTATGTTAAATGGAATTCCATATCTTCCATAAGATTGTAAAAAGTTAAAGATTTCTTCATTGGGCAATGTCCAATCTCCTCTTATAATTTTGATATTCTTTTCTTCTAATATTTTTTTAATTTCTTTATTATCGAGCACATTTTTTTTATTGACTTTGCATGTAATACACCAATCAGCAGTAATATCTACTAACACTGGTATTTGATTTTTTATAAATCTATCTAATTGTACTTTTTCAAATTTTTTCCAGGAGACATATTGAGAGTCATCGGTAAAATTTTTTGTTGTATAATGGTTTATAAGTAAACTTGCTAACCAAATTATAGATAGTATAAACAAAAGCCCAAAGAAATATTTTATATAAATCATCCACTTTCCTGGCTTTGGAAAATAATCTATAATTTTAGGATAAAATACAAACAATAAGTAAGGCAATGATTTACCAACAGCCATACTTAGAAAAATTAATATAGTCATATAGTTTGCCTGGGATAGAGCAATAGAAACAGCCGTACCTACAAATGGAGCTGTACAAGGAGTTGCAAGGATAGTACTGACGACGCCAGTAAAAAAG
>PBGQ01000036.1 GCA_002720125.1 Rickettsiales bacterium
TGAGCTACAATTAATTTTCTTGAATCATATGCACTAAGATATTACAACAATACTGTTGGGGTGTAGCCAAGCGGTAAGGCAGCGGGTTTTGATCCCGTGTACCGTAGGTTCGAATCCTACCACCCCAGCCACCTAATATCTTTTATCTATCAGGGCAAGATTGATTGCTATTTCAAGTATCTAGCTTGCTATTTACATAAAAAAATTTCCAAGCTATTTTTTGTCAGGAGAAAACATATGATGAAAATTATCAAGACACTAGGGATAGCCTTATTTATATTGTTGCAAAGCATGGCAGCGAACTCTAATTCATACGTTCGAGGAAGCCAATATATGCTCAATCAATTAGGTTATGCAGCCGGAACAGAAGACGGGATAAAAGGAAAAAATACAATAGAGGCATTAACTAAATATTATGCCGATAATAATAAAGTTTTTGATGGAATCATTGATGACAATGAATTGATAGATTTAAAAGCTTCAGTGATAAGTTTAGGAATTCCTAAAATCGAGGAAACGAAAAATAAGTTAAAGGTACATTTTTTTGGAAACTTTATTTCAAATCAATCGAAAATAATACCGGACTCAAACTCACCATATTTTTTACCCTCTGATCTATTTCAAAGAAAAAATGCCTCTGAAAATAGAGAGGTATTCTACATAAATCATATGGCATTTGGAAATTTGAATAATGATGGTCGCCAAGATTTACTTATGTCTTATGAGATGGAGGTTTGTCCTGATGGATATACCCTTACATCTATAGGTGTCCCGCTGTGCGAGCTAAAAAGTGACAATGACCGTTACTTAAATTTTACTGCATTTTCGGTAAGTATAAATGAACGAGACGAAACCATTATCAATGATTTTGAGCACAATACCTCTATGGGTAGGAATTGTCAGAGACCGATACTAGCCGATTTTAACAATGACGGAATAGATGACGTATATTGCCCAAGTGCTTTTGGCCACACTTACAAAGGAAAGTTTTATCATGGGGGAGCAGATATAGTTTTCATTTCTAACGACAAAGGTTGGAAGCATGTAAAGGAAAAGGGAGCTTTCGTAGATAAAAAAACAGGGCTATACCAAGGGTTTTCACATGGCGTCACGGCGAATGATATTGATCATGATGGGGACTTAGATGTGGTAACTCCCCATATTAAATGGGAAAATACAAAAGGCGGGGGCAAGATATATTGCCATTTTAATGATGGTGCTGGGAACTTTACTGTAAAACAGTGTGCTGACCAATTTGCTTTTGCCGTGACAAGCGGTGATTATAATGGTGATGGAATAGTTGATTTAATAGCTAGTGGAGGTTGGTTTGAAAAAAAATTGTATTCACATAATAGTAGTAAGAAACACAATAATACCGTAGTTCTGTTTGGGGATGGTAAAGGAAGTTTTAAAACAGGTTGGAAAAAAATTCCACCAGCGTATGACATTTATGGATCGGGATATTTACTATCACACATCGTAGATCTAGTATCATGGGACTTTGATGGAGATGGGGATCTAGATATAGCGGGAACCACCGTAGGCCCACTTTACGCTGGAGGAACTCACACTATTTGGTCTAATAATGGGGAGGGCAAATTTACCATCGCAGATCAAATTCCGATGATTTCAGGAAAAAAGAGCTGGACTTCTGTAAAAGCCTGGAAGAAAGATATTAAGTCTGAAAGTAATAGATGGAATTCATATTGCGGTAGCACCAAGTTAATTGATGTAAATAACGACGGTATGATGGATATGTACTGCGATACTCCTACACAGGATAAACATGGTGGCTGGATCTTTCTAAACATGGGAGGACTTCAGTTTAAAAAGATTTCTCCGTTTAACGCATGGAGTAAAGACTGGACCATTTACTATACAGGCCCAACAGGTTATTCATTTCAAGATTTTGAGGGTTACTCTGATCCAGATCTCTTTGAAACTCATTGGGAATATAAACCATTCTTTGAAAAATAATTTCAAGAGTTATCATTATAGAGCCTTAGGTTCTAGTCCCACCACCCCAGCCACTTTTAAAACTCTATATTCACCATTAGCTAATTCTTCCGCTTTAATGCTTTCAAAAAGAGCTTTAAAGAAATCATTGTATGCGCTAGCCTGATATTGGAAGGAGACGAAATGTCAAATTTGTTCCGCCCGCTTGAAGGCATTCGTGTTATTGAAATGAGCCACATGATCATGGGCCCCTCATGCGGTATGTTTCTGGCCTTACTTGGAGCTGAAGTAATTAAGGTTGAGCCGCCTGAAGGTGACAAAACCAGGCATCTTGAAGGTATGGGAAAAGCCTTTTTCCCAACCTTCAATCATGGCAAAAAATCAATTACGCTTAACCTGAAATCAGATGAAGGACGTGAAGTGTTCCATCGTTTGTTGGCGACTGCTGATGTTTTCGTTGAAAACTTCCGAGACCAGACCCTTGCAAAAATCGGGTTTTCGCCAGACACTCTTCGTAAAAAGTATCCTGAGATGGTTATTGCGTCTTGCAAGGGGTTTTTGCATGGCCCATATGAAGATCGGACAGCTATGGATGAGGTTGTGCAGATGATGACAGGTATGGCATACATGACTGGGCCAACTGGACAGCCCCTGAGAATTGGATCATCTGCCAATGATATTATGGGTGGATTATTTGGAGCATTTTCGGTTCTAGGCGCGCTATTGCAACGTCAAAAAGATGGTGAAGGTCACGCTGTTCGAGTCGGCTTATTTGAAAACTGTCTACTATTAGTGGCTCAACATATGGTTCAGTTCGATTTGGAGGGACACGAACCACCTCCAATGCCTGAACGCGAATTTTCTTGGCCAGTTTATGATATCTTTGAAACTAGGGACGGGAAACAGCTCTTCATAGGTGCAGTTACAGAAGGTCAATGGTTAACATTATGTGACATTTTAGACTTGCAGAAACTTAAAGAGGATCCAAGACTACAAAAACGTATGGACCAAATCGAAGCTCGTGATTGGACGATTCCTATAGTTGCAAGTGCTGTCTTAAACTCACAATCAGAAGACTTAATGAATGCTTTCGAAAAATCTGGGATTCCCTTCTCTCCAATAAATCGTCCAGCTGAGATGTATAATGATCCACATGTAAATCGTGATGGTGGCCTATTTGTTTCTACTCTTCCTGAGGGTGGAACTTATCGTGTTCCAGGATTACCTTTTGAAGTTGATGGCAAATCTGTCACTAAGGCGATAACTCACCTCCCAGCAATAGGAAAAGACACAGTTGAGGTTTTATCATCACTTGGAATAAGCGAGGCAGCCATTCAGGTAGCATCTGGTCAAACTCGGGAGCAGTTAATGTGAGCAGAGTGTCAGCAATATATCCTAGTGACAAAATTACCATTCGAGAGGTTGGACTTCGCGATGGACTTCAATTGGTAAAATCTTGGCCAGACACCAAGCAGAAATCAAAATGGCTTGTGTCTGAAAGTAATGCAGGGGTTAAGCATTTTGAGATTGGATCATTTCTTCCAAAACAAAAATTTCCACAATTTTCAGATATTAACGAATTAATAAAAATTATTGATGGGATAAATGGAGTCTATTCCTCAGCATTGACAATGAATGAACGTGGCGCATCTGATGCCTTCATAACAAAAGTTGATGAGCTTGTTTGCGTTGTGTCTGCTACAGAAGAACACAGTCAAGCAAACATGAGAAGATCACAGGATCAAGCAATTGACCTTATTTCTCATATTTCTAAGGTTCGAGACGTAACGGCACCTGACAAAATAATAAATGCTGGAATATCAATGGCTTTTGGCTGTTCAATATCTGGGCATGTTAAACCAGTGGACGTAATTGGTCTTGCTGAGTCATGTTTGGATGCTGGTGCGGACATTGTTGGTATTGCGGATACCGTAGGATACGCAGGTCCAACTCAAATACAAGAATTAGTTTCAGGGGTTAGAAGGCTCTCTCAAGATTTTCCCTTAATTGTTCATCTGCATGATACACGCGGTATGGCGATAGCTAACGCCGCTGCTGCGTTGGATGCGGGAGCAAACGCCCTTGATGGTTCGTTAGGTGGATTGGGTGGTTGCCCATTTGCGCCAGGTGCAACCGGTAACGTTGTAACTGAAGATCTAATCTATCTTTGCGAAAGGATGGGTTTTTCGACCGGCATTGATATTGAAGCATTGATGCTCGTTCGTGAGATCGCAGAAACCGCCATGCCTAATGAAGAACTTCACGGTGCACTTAGGAGAGCCAGAGTACCACAAAATATGAACTGGAGAGCCACGTACACTCACAGTTCGAAATCAAGAACTCAATAAAAGGAGGAATTTTAATGAATAAATTATTAAGAACTTTAACAGCTTCGGTAATTGCGTTTGCTGCTTCTACAGCTACTTACGCTGCGACCGAAATGCGTTGTAGCCACCAATTACCACCAGGTCATCATATTGCAAAAGTGATCGATCGGTGGGCTACAGAAGTGGAATCAGCTTCTGGAGGGGAACTCGACGTTCAGATATTTGGTGCCAATAGTCTTGTCGGAGCTCGGGAAAATATCGTTTCAACCGCAAAAGGTGATATTGAATGTGCTTTCTCTGTAAATTTTCAATGGGGCAAAACCCTACCAATTATGAACGTCACGACAGCACCTTTTGCGTTTGGTGACATTGATATCTGGAAAGGATGGCCAGAATCAAAACCAGCAGCTTTTCTCGAAGAAAAACTAAGAAATAAAGGTGTTGAAAATGTTGTCTGGCTTTTTACAACTAATAGTTCCGTTTTCACTACTAAAGGTCGCTATCTTATCAAACCCGAAGACTTTAATGGTATAAAGATACGAGGCCTTGAGCCCTCCTTCAATGCTTCTCTCGAGGCTCTGGGTGCGGCTACCAGCTCGATGTCGGGCTCAAAAGTCTATCAAGCACTCGCAACTGGCGTGATAGATGCTGGAGTAACCGATGTTGCGGCTGCAGTTTCACGTAAATACTTTGAAGTACAGGATCACTTTACCGTAGTTCCAGTGATTTCAGTATATTTCCATGGCTATGTTAATCCCGCTTGGTATAGTGGACTGTCAGACAAGGCGAAAGCAGCTTTGGATCAGTCAGGGAAGAAAGCTGCTGGATGGGCAATTGAAGCTTCAGTAGCAGCATCAGCTGACGCACCAGACCAACTTCGTGAAAAAGGAGCAAATGTTCATATTGCCACTAGTAAGGAAATTGCTGCACTAGAGGCTGTAATGCGACCTGCGTTTGAGGCAAAGTTTAAAGACAATGAAGACGCCCAAAAACTGATTGAACTAATCAATGATATGTAGGTTGCGGTATTTTTTATGAAAATAAAATCTGACGGTGAGGAGCAAAAGAACTCCTCACCAATACAGAGAATTTTACAGTGGCCAGGTATTATTGTGGGAATGATTAGCTCATTTCTCATCCTTGTTGTGTTTGGCCTGATAATATACGCCATTTTTCAACGTTATGTGCTAAACACGCCATTAAAATGGGGAGATGAAATGGTCGGTTATCTTCTTGTTTCACTCGTAATGGCAGGAGCGGCTGAAGCCATGCGCCGAGGCGACCACATTGCTATTGATTTAGTTTCTAGCCGCTTAAAAGATTTGCCTTTAGTGCTTGCCAAATTATTTGGGTGCTTTTCAGTGATTGCCTTCGCATCTATATTAGGAATCAGCGCATATGAAACCGTTCTGTTCTCATATAATTTTGGTTCATACTCCAACGGTTACCTGGAAGCACCTATGTGGATTCCACAGTTAACTATCTTGGTTGGATCTATATTGCTCGGACTTGTAGTACTTGGTCAAATTGTTGGCTTGTTGGCTGAGGTATTAAAGAAATGACCCCAATACTTGTTTTTCTTTCTTTGATTGTTTTGCTACTAACAGGAATGCCAATTTTCGCCGCGCTCGGTCTTACCGCTTCTGGTGTTTTGCTGATATTCGAGGGTTCAACTTCTTCCTTTGCAGACACGGTGTTCTCTCATCTTAGCAAGGATTTGCTAGCTACCATTCCTTTGTTCGTACTGATGGCTCAAATAATGATACGAGCTAAGGTCATCGATGATCTTTATCAATTTGCGAATACAGTAGTTGGCCACATTCAAGGTGGCTTGGGTGTAGCGACAATTATGGCCTGTACGGTATTCTCTGCAATTTCTGGATCTTCTGTTGCCACAGCATTATCGGTAGGTTCAAGTGCACTACCACAGATGCAAAGGTTTGGTTACCGCCGGCAAGATGCGCTGGGGGTTATAGCAGCAGGCGGTACGCTTGGTATATTAATTCCTCCATCTGGGCCTATGATTCTTTATGCGATTGTTTCTGAAGTCTCGATCGGGGCACTATTTCTAGCAGGCATTATTCCAGGAATTTTGTTAGCACTAATTTTTGCTGGTTATTGCATTTTTCAGGCTGCTTGGAGAGGCGGATTGCAATCCCCTTCAAGAGCAGAATTCAAAGAGATTCTAACTGCAACAAGAAGTTCAATCTGGGCTCTCATGGCACCGCCGATCGTTATGGGCGGAATATATTTTGGTATTTTTACAGCCGCTGAAGCCGCTGCTGTGGGAGTACTCTATGCACTTTTGGTTGCAGTTTTAGTATACCGAAATTTTGGAGTAGGCGATATGTACGATTGTGTTTATCAAACCATGCGTACCTCTATGATGGTATTCATGATCATCGCAGGTGCTGCAATGTTTGGTCATGCCATCACTATCATTCGCCTACCCGTTGGTATTACGGAAGCGGTTGCAAGTTTGGGACTTGGGCCAATGGGATTTATTATAGCCGTTATGGCACTCGTATTTATAATGGGAATGTTTTTAGAATCAATTGCAATCATTCTTATTACGACACCGATTTTGTTACCAACAATGGCACATTTAGGAATCGATCCAGTTTGGTATGGTATTCTGCTAATGGTCAACTTGGAATTAGCCATGGTAACTCCACCAGTCGGCATGAACCTCTTTGTGATCAAGGGTATATCAGATGCGCCTTTGTCAGAAGTTGTTCGTGGTGCAGCACCTTTTGTTGTCCTGATGTTGTTTGCATTAGCTTTACTGATATTAGTTCCTGGTTTGGCAACATGGCTTCCGTATACTGCCGGATTCGGGATGTAACTAATTAGGAAACTAAGATTTAAGGAACCAAGTTATTATATGTCAAAGTCGTACACCAGTAATTGATAGTGTGATAGAGATTGATCTTTAGCTTCATAACGAAATTCTTTTTACAAATATTTTATAAAGAAAATAAAACCTGGCTTTAGCTGTTTTTGACAACACTTTTGACAACAGTTTTCGTGATTTTCCTGATAACACATAAGAAACATGAGAAGCATAAGAACTATTTTAAAGGGTTATGAGAATCCTGATAACTCCTGATAACAACATCCACGGGTTTTGATCCCGTGTACCGTAGGTTCGAATCCTACCACCCCAGCCATCTCTGTGTCATTTTTTTTTGTACCTATTTCCACTGAAATACCATTGACCTTTCGTCTATGCATTTTTTAATTGTCAACTAATATATCCGATGAATTATTTTAAAATTTACTATTAAGACAACCAAAATTATGAAATACATATTATAATTGTTGACATAAAATTATACGAATTATTTGGAAGCTCAAGTATTGTAATTCAATTTCTCGGATCTTTTCCAAGATACAAACTAAGCAAGGAGCATTATTACAGTGATGACCCAAAATTTTCAAAAAAAAGTCTATTGGTTTCGTGAATTGAAAATGCTATTTTTTCTTCTTCTGACGCTAATCACATCGGAAACGTTTGCCCAATGCGAGAAGAGCACTAACTCTAGCAAAATAGTAGGAGCTGGAGGATCTATTACCGAAACAATTTTTTATCTAGGTCTTGAAGATAATTTAGTCGCGCGTGATCTGACATCAAATTATCCCGAAAAGGCTCTTAAGTTACCTTCCATTGGTTACCTTCGTAACCTTTCTGTGGAGGGGCTGCTTTCATTGTCACCTTCTCTCATAATTTCAGAACCGGACATTGGACCCGATAAGGTTGTGGAGCAGGTGAAGAAAACATCTGTAGAGATACGAATTTTGCCAGATGACTACAGCACGTCTGGGATTATTAAAAAAGCAAATTGCGTAGGACAAATTTTGGGAGCGAGCCAAAAATACTTAGAACCTTTAACAAATCAACTAGAAATTTTGAAACAAAAACTGGAACTGAGTGCTGGTTCGATAAGTGCCCAAAAAAAAATTATGATAATCCTAATGTTTAGAGGCACATCCCCTATTGTAGCTGGTGCTGAAACCTCAGGAAACGCCTTCATTGAGATGACTGGAAATACAAATGCATTTTCAAATATCACCGGATGGAAACCTGTTGGAATTGAAGGCATTCTCGCCAATAACCCAGATTATATAATTGTGACCAAGAGAGCATTTTCTACTTTTAAATCCGTAGACTCATTTTTAGCCCAAACTGGATTGCAAGCAACTAACGCAGGGAAAAATAAAAGCGTATTAGTCGAGGATGGAATGTCTCTGCTAGGTTTTGGACCAAGAACAATGGAAACTGGAATTAAAGTATTGTCATTGGTCAACAATAACCCTTAAAGAGAGAGATCTTCATGCTTGAACTTCTAGACTCAAGGCAGAAACTCACGATAATATGTTTATTGAGCTTGAGTATATTAGTTTGTATAGTTGGATTATCTTTTGGAAGTTTCCAAATTGAGTTGACAAAAATATTTCTTGGATTTGGAGACCCGCTTCAAACCGAAGTGCTACTAAATATCAGATCCCCGAGAGTTCTTTTAGCAGCCTTCGTTGGGGCTGGACTTGGAATTTCGGGGGCCGCTCTTCAAGGATTATTCCGTAATCCTTTAGCAGACCCCGCCTTAATAGGCGTATCTGCTGGGGCAGCGTTTGGGGCAGTATCTGCAATTGTGCTAATCAATACCGGTTTGAGTTTTCTACAGTTAGGAAGCTTTTTGGTACCGTTAGCTGCCATCATAGGCTCACTTGTTGTAATAGGATTAATATACATTTTGACAGCTAGTTTTACTAACTCCGGAATTTTGTACATGTTATTGGTCGGAATTGCATTAAATGCGATATCAACCGTAGGTATTGGTTTTCTAACATTTATCAGCTCAGACAGCCAGCTCAGAACTCTTACTTTCTGGATGATGGGAAGTTTTGGAAGCACAAGTTGGGAGCTATTATTACCAGCGGTAGTGTTAATTATGGTTACAATATTCATACTGGTATCTAATGCTAGAAAGCTAGACATTATGCAATTGGGTGAATCTGAAGCCTCTAGGATTGGAATTGATGTAGTGAAGACACGTAGGACAATAATAATATCGACAGCAGTAATGATTGGCATATGCGTTTCTTTGTCTGGCATTATCGGTTTCGTAGGATTGGTTATTCCTCACATGGTTCGAATGTTAGCTGGATCAAGTCATACCTATCTATTGATAGGATCTGCCATAATGGGAATGCTAATAACGGTTTTAGCAGACTTATTTTCACGCTTAGTAATTCAACCTGCAGAGCTACCAATTGGTTTGGCTACTAGCGCATTAGGGGCTCCTTTCTTTCTCTGGCTAGTCTTACGATTACGAAATAAATGAGTATTAAGACTTACAATTTATCTCAGAAATACGGAGATCAATATATTTTGAGAGATATTAATATTGAGGTTTTTCCGGGACAAGTTCTTGGTATTATTGGACCAAATGGTTCTGGAAAATCAAGCCTTGTAAAGATAATCGCTGGAGACTTCTCTTCAACTGATGGGCATGTAGAATATGAAAATATTCCTCTCAAGGAGTATTCGTTGCTGGAAAAAGCTAGATATCGCAGTGTCGTATCTCAAGAACAGAACATCATGTTTGATTTTACCGTGAGGGAGGTAATTGAAATGGGTATCCTTGGAGGCTATGGTTTTAGCTATAATTCAGAAGTCTGGAAAAATTTTAAAATAGTTGTTAAAACGTTGGGGATAGATAAATACTCCAACCGAAGTATCAGAACTCTATCTGGGGGAGAATTAAAGAGAGTACACTTGGCTCGTGCGTTAATACAGATATGGCAGCGTACCGACTACATAAAATCTAAATATATTTTTTTAGATGAACCCACTTCCAATTTAGACATAGGCCAAGAACTTAGCTTTTTAAATTTTATTAAAGGCGAAGTAGACCGAGGTTTGGGTGCCGTAATAATCTTCCATGATTTAAATTTAGCTGCTCACTTTTCAGATAAAATCTTAGTATTGTCGGAAGGAAAAATCTTAGATTTTGGGGTTCCCTACGAAATTCTAACACCTTCTCTTGTTCAAAAAGCATATGGTTTAAAAGTAAGTGTGACAAAAAGACCTTTTAGATTATCGTATTTTTAAACTATCTTAGTTTCATGAACATTTTTATTGAAAAATTTGAATATTTTTTGTCTTTAAACATAAAGTTTTTTAAAGCAAGGTCCCTTAAGCATTTAATCGTAATCTTTACGATATTCGCCATAAGTGGAAGCATAGCAGTTTATAGCTCAAAACACTTACTTCTGCTCTTAAATTTAGACCCATCAGTTGTCAGTCAACATTTTTATTGGCCATTACGGTTACTAGTTCTACTAATAGCATATCAATTTATACTCCTCTTCGTGAGTTCTGTTTTTGGTGAATTTGATCATTTTTCTAGATACAGTCTTAAATATATTTCAGGACTTAGGAAAAACAAACCCGCTGGCGACAGCTAAAAACAACTAACTCGTTTTAGTTTTATTAGTCGTTTCATACGACCGCAAATTGATGTCTTTTCTGTTAGCATTACAATAGTTTTGATTTGTTTCCATAGTTTATGTCAAAAGTAATCAAGTTTTTACGCTTCCTTATTTAGGATCGAGTCCTACCACCCCACCCATTTAAACAGCATCAATATAATTATTTCTTGGTTTGCATCTCTGACCAAACATAGATAACAACAGCCATAATGACAGAAGACCCTCCTATAAGTGTCCAGAAGGCTGGCACTTCATCTATGAAAAGCCAAACCCAAAATGGCCCCAAGGCAAATTCCAATAGCATAAACAGAGTTAACTCAGCGGCTATTAAATACTTTGAGGCATATACAAAAAGTGAGTTGGGTATAAATGAAATAATACTCCCCAGAAGTATACACTTTAATAAATCAAGCCAGGATATTGCTATATCTTGACCTAAAATAGATAGGCAAACTAAGCATATAACCAATCCTGAGATAAGAACACTGGGAAGCATTTCTATGTCTTTATTTTTTCGAAGCATTATAGCATAGCCAGAAAAACAAAATGCAGTGATTAGTGCCATTGAGGTACCATAAAAAGAATTTGAACGAAGGCCAGACACCATCATCAAACTTACGCCAAACCCGGCAATAATCATCGTAATCAAGGTTTGCCTTGAGACCCTTTCATTTAATAAAATTCTGGCTAAAAAAGCACTTATAAATGGTATTGAGGCAAGAATAAAAAGTGTAGCGGCAACGGTTGTGCTTGTAATTGCTTGAATAAAACATATGCCAGCAGAGGCAAGAAGAATTCCAGCTAGAATACCTGACCCACCAACTCCTGTAATTTTTCTTAAAGTATTTGTTTGGTATCTTAATGTAAGGATTAACAGGATTGTAAACGAAAGTGCAAGCCCTCTGTAAAGGCTAATTTGGAGTGGCCCAGCAGTGTCCATTCCTCTGATTATTAAACCCGCAAAGCTTATTATGCTAGACCCAAGAACCATAAGAAGCATTGCATTTATTCGTGTACTTCTAAAAAGTTTATAGTTATTTAATTTATTATTTTTCAATTTTACGGGATCTTTCTCGTTTATACCTACTTAATGATTTCTTAACTATTTTGAGGTGTAAAACTAAATTTTACATAGACGCACAAACTAAGATGAATATATAGAAAAACACTCATAAACTCTTAACTTGATCTACCATTGTTTTTCCGCAGCGACAATCTCTTCTCTAACGCTCTCTCTTATGAAAATATATATGCCGCTCAAAGATATCATGACCATCCCAAGAAAAGATAAAAGATCGGGAATTTCCTCAAAAATGATATAACCTGCCAATAAGGCATACACCAGAAGTACATACTCTATTGGCGCATTAGATTGAGGTGACCCTATATTATAGGCATATACCAGTGAGAAAATACCGATTGTGCCAGTAAATGCAATAATCACTAGCGCCACTAAAGTGTCAAATTCAGTGATTTCCCATGGTATATAGAGAAACTGTAACTGATTAATCTCCATATTTGGAAAAGCATTTGTGACCAAAATTGTTATAAAAGGGCTTAGAATTAATCCCCCAAAATAAATATGAAAAGACTGTTGAAAGGCGTTATCTCTATCACTTGTTTTCTTTGCTAAAAGCATACCAATGGAATAGCTAAATGCAGTTGCTATTGGAAAAAGCATATACCAATCAAAATTGTAGATAGAAGGTTTGATGATTAATAGCGTACCTATGAAACCAATAATAATTGCAGTAATCCTATGAAATCCTATTGAGATTTTAAGGAAAAATATCGATATTATAGTAACGATTATAGGATGGATAAAAAATAAACTGGTGGCTATAGCTAAGGGTAACTTAGAGATTGAAATATAAAACATAGTGAACCCTAGAAAAAAAGAACTTCCTCTAAAAATAGCGATCAATGGATATGAGGATCCAAATTTTATAGGTTTCCTTAAAAACCATAAAAGGCCTGTTAATAGGATAGTTCCTAACGCTGCTCGAAAAAATAGAATCTGAGTTAAAGAAACCTGATTTTCTAATGATTTGATAACTATATCCTGAATGCAAAATACAGCCATTCCAATGACTATAAAAAGCATACCTCTTTTTTCTGAAGACATTGCTAAATCCCTGCAAATTCATTTGCTCTTTTAGCCGAATCTAAACTGTTGTCAAAATAAATTTGAAGCCTAAATACTTTCCGCTCTTGGGCGCTAAAAGACCCGGTGTCATAGAACTTTTCTTAATGCTATTTTCATTGAAACAAGATAAAAATTGACAAACAAAAATGGCCCCTTAATGCTGAAAAAATTTTGTTTAAACTTGGTTTTTGACAACAATTTTTGACAACAGTTTTCTTGATTTTCCTGATAACACATAAGAAGCATGATGAAGCATNAGAACTATTTTAAAAGGTTATGAGAANNCTGATAACTCCTGATAACAATATCCACGGGTTTTGATCCCGTGTACCGTAGGTTCGAATCCTACCACCCCAGCCATCANCTNTNTNATATAATATTACTGTAGGTTTAAATGAAAATATTAATCGGTTAAGATATTTTCAAATAGTTTTTTAATGTCTACAGAGTTCTCTAAGTTAAGGCTACTTTGATTTGCATTCCAATAATCTTTCAAACCCTTTTCGGTATTTTTCCCATACAACCCATCTACAGTTGAATTATAATACCCACCTTCAAGTAACTCAGCTTGGACCGCTTTTCGTTGGTCTTTCGTTAAACTATTGAATGTAGCCTTTAGTATCGATATTTTTTTTAAATTTTGATTAAAAAACCGAACTGTAAAATTTAGCGTTCTATTGACTAATTCAGGCGAGCCTCCAATTGTAACGCCTTTCCTCGCACAGCTTCTTAGTCCCGTCATAACCATTTTCCTCCAGCCCATTTCAGTTGACATCCCAAACTTCTTATTTGTTTCTACACCCCTTTCATTAATTGTATTAAAACCACATTCCTTGAAGTGCCATCTATCCATCTTTTTTGTAGGAGGAAAATCATGAGTGAATCCGTGATGTGCCCCTTTAAAAACGGAAATTTTTATATTCCAATTTCCAGCCTTTTTTTTCTTAACTACCTGTCTACATTGGGTCGCTGGTGTCCAATCGTCAAGCTCGCCTGCTAATATATGGACTGCAGTATTCGTTGATCTGGTTTTTAAAAAATGCGCATTACAAAGTGGATAAACAGGTAACGATGCTTTAAAGGCATATCCGTTTCCCAGCTGTTTGGCCAGAACACTTTCCGCAACATCTAAAGCGATAGAACCCCCAAACGAATAACCAGTTATTCCAATTCTACTTTTTTCAACACAAGGTAATTTTTGTAGAAATCGGAATGTAGCAAACACATCATATAAGCGGTTAGCTCTTGATAAAAGCATGGATCTTCTAAATCCGATTCCTCTTGCAGAAAGTGAGTCAGGAACAATTGCTATGAACCCATTATTGTTGAGGTTCTGAGCAAGCCTTGAGAACCAGGGAGTTGTTGGTCCACCTAATCCATGTTGAATAATAACCGCGGGAAATTTTTTTTTGGTACAAGTTGAAGGAAGATATAGCTTCGCTGATATGTTTCTTGGTGTTACGGGCTTTTTTGCCAAAATATCCTCATAACCATCCAAACCGTCTCCAGTAGCAATAAAAACTTCGTTTTTTCCTTTTTTAAGATTTTGGGATAAGCCTGTTGATACAAATAAGAGACAAAGGAGACAACAGTAGAGAATTTTTTCTAAAAAATAATACACCACTAGAACTTATATTTTTTCCCACTTTATCATTAAACATAAAATTTTTAAAATTGTTTTATTCAAATTTGACAACACTTTTCGTGATTTGCCTGATAACGAATAAGAAACATGAGAAGCATAAGAACTATTTTAAAGGGTAATGAGAATCCTGATNACTCTTGATAACAATATCCANGNGTTTTGATCCCGTGNACCGTAGGTTCGAAACCTACCACCCCAGCCACTCTTTTTATTTAAATTAAAACAAAGAAAACTCTCATGCTTATTGAAGAGCCGACCGCAAATCTATAAGTTAGAGGTATGTNNTTTTTTGAAAAGATATCTTCATGACAGACGATAAGATAGAACGAAAGATAGCGGTGATCTTCGCAACAGATGTCGTTGGGTATTCCAAACATATGGAGCAAGATGAGGATGAGACACTAAAAAGCTTCAGAGCCTGCAAAAAAATACTTGATAAGCTATTTGAAGAACACGGAGGAACGATTTTTAATACAGCTGGAGACTCCGTCTTAGCAGAGTTTCCCAGCGCAGTGTCTGCTGTGGNTTGCGCCTCTGAATTTCAGGAATTAATAAAAGATAGAAATGATAATAGGCAAAGTCCTGTAAATCTCCAATTTCGTATAGGNATAAATATGGGTGATGTCGTTAAAGAGGATAGTAATCTNTATGGAGATGGTGTGAATATTGCGGCGCGTTTAGAAGCACTCGCGCAACCAAATGGNATATGCCTTTCAAAGGGTGTTTATGACTTGGTAAACAAAAAAACAAAGTTCCTTTTTAGTGACTTAGGAGAGCAGAAAGTGAAAGAAAACCAATTCCATGCTTTTGACTTGTTACTTGATCCTTCTCAAAAAAGAACGATAAAAAGCAATGCAAATTCCTCAGTTCAAATCTTTGCTGCTGTCGCAACTTTGTTGGTTATATTGATCGGTGGATTGTTTTACTTCTTTAGTTTCCAAACTGGTCCACAAANNTTGGCGATACAGATAGATACACCAAAAGAAAATATTTTAGGAAAAACCTTATTAATCCTTCCTTTTGATAATGTGTCAGATAGTTCCGATACGGCGTCTATGAAAAAGAGCATTATAGACCACCTTATCTCGTCTATTTCATCTACTGTTATGCTTAACATTGTTCCAAGACAGAAAAGCTATGTATTAAAAGAAAAATTTCAAACAGTGGAGGATTTGTATCGAGANACCGGAGCTAGTTTTATTTTAAGTGGTAGTGCACTNGGTTCGGAAGAAAACTTTAGAATAAGCTTGGAACTACTGGATGTAAGAAAAGAAAAAATCTTATGGTCAGCAAATTATGAATTTTCAAAAAGCGATCTATTCTCCACATTAGATGAAATAGAATTTTCTGTTCGACGGATGATACTTTCTAAACTTACGATGGGAGAAGAAGCTACTCAATACTTAGAAAAANATTTTGTTGATTCTGAAGATTTTTTAGAAATCCTCAGTTTAAGAGTTGCTCTACTTAAAGAAGGAACATCAATAGAAAGAAACCACTCTGAACCATTCCGGATGATATTGGAAAAAAATCCAGACAGCTCAGGTGCTAACTACTTGTATGCAAGAAGCTTNCTCAGACAACTTGGAGCATATAGAGAAAATAGTAATGTCGAAATTAAAGATATTTTTAAAGCAAATTCTAGAGCTCTTGAGTTAGACCCAGGAAATGCTCCNGCTTATGCCTTCAAAGCCACTTTGAAAAAAAGATTTCAATTAAAATTTGATGAAACCTTGCTTAGAACAGCTTTGCGATATGGTGAGGATAATTATCTCGTTTTAGAGACTGTTGCAGATGTCTACAGGCTGCAAGCAAAGCCAGAAGAAGCGATAACTTATTATAAGNAAGCCCTTGAAGTCGCACCCTACGGTCCTTCAGTCNTGAAATTAGCCCTCTTCGCGGCGTACTTGGAAGCTAATCGAATTAAAGATGCTAGAGAGCTTGCCAAAGCAATGATATCATCTGATAAGTTCCTGGAATTTTGGGGAGAGTTGTGTCTAATATATATTGAGGCAATCAATGGGGAAAGAATATCAAGTAGCCAAATGTACAAAGAATTTTTAGAAAAAAATAAAATTTCATTAGAGGATCTTCTTCGAAAAATTGAGTCAAGCCCTATGGCTAGAAGAGAGTATTGGGTTAGAGAAGAATTAATAAGGTCATTAAAGAGCATTGCTGGATGATAGTTTTACGACTAAGCAATGAATAGTAGATTTATACAAGCAAGCTTAAATAAATTTGACAAAAATTTTGACAACAGTTTTCGTGATTTTCCTGATAATGCATAAGAAACAAAAGAAACATAAGAACTATTTTAAAGGGTTATGAGAAAACTGATAACTCCTGATAACAATCTCCGCGGGTTTTGATCCCGTGTACCGTAGGTTCGAATCCTACCACCCCAGCCATCTCTGTGTCATTTTTTTTTGTACCTATTTCCACTGAAATACCATTGACCTTTCGTCTATGCATTTTTTAATTGTCAACTAATATATCCGATGAACTATTTTAAAATTTACTATTAAGACAACCAAAATTATGAAATACATATTATAATTGTTGACATAAAATTATACGAATTATTTGGAAGCTCAAGTATTGTAATTCAATTTCTCGGATCTTTTCCAAGATACAAACTAAGCAAGGAGCATTATTACAGTGATGACCCAAAATTCTCAAAAAAAAGTCTATTGGTTTCGTGAATTGAAAATGCTATTTTTTCTTCTTCTGACGCTAATCACATCGGAAACGTTTGCCCAATGCGAGAAGAGCACTAACTCTAGCAAAATAGTAGGAGCTGGAGGATCTATTACCGAAACAATTTTTTATTTAGGTCTTGAAGATAATTTAGTCGCGCGTGATCTGACATCAAATTATCCCGAAAAGGCTCTTAAGTTACCTTCCATTGGTTACCTTCGTAACCTTTCTGTAGAGGGGCTGCTTTCATTGTCACCTTCTCTCATAATTTCAGAACCGGACATTGGACCCGATAAGGTTGTGGAGCAGGTGAAGAAAACATCTGTAGAGATACGAATTTTGCCAGATGACTACAGCACGTCTGGGATTATTAAAAAAGCAAATTGCGTAGGACAAATTTTGGGAGCGAGCCAAAAATACTTAGAACCTTTAACAAATCAACTAGAAATTTTGAAACAAAAACTGGAACTGAGTGCTGGTTCGATAAGTGCCCAAAAAAAAATTATGATAATCCTAATGTTTAGAGGCACATCCCCTATTGTAGCTGGTGCTGAAACCTCAGGAAACGCCTTCATTGAGATGACTGGAAATACAAATGCATTTTCAAATATCACCGGATGGAAACCTGTTGGAATTGAAGGCATTCTCGCCAATAACCCAGATTATATAATCGTGACTAAGAGAGCATTTTCTACTTTTAAATCCGTAGACTCATTTTTAGCCCAAACTGGATTGCAAGCAACTAACGCAGGGAAAAATAAAAGCGTATTAGTCGAGGATGGAATGTCTCTGCTAGGTTTTGGACCAAGAACAATGGAAACTGGAATTAAAGTATTGTCATTGGTCAACAATAACCCTTAAAGAGAGAGATCTTCATGCTTGAACTTCTAGACTCAAGGCAGAAACTCACGATAATATGTTTATTGAGCTTGAGTATATTAGTTTGTATAATTGGATTATCTTTTGGAAGTTTCCAAATTGAGTTGACAAAAATATTTCTTGGATTTGGAGACCCGCTTCAAACCGAAGTGCTACTAAATATCAGATCCCCGAGAGTTCTTTTAGCAGCCTTCGTTGGGGCTGGACTTGGAATTTCGGGGGCCGCTCTTCAAGGATTATTCCGTAATCCTTTAGCAGACCCCGCCTTAATAGGCGTATCTGCTGGGGCAGCGTTTGGGGCAGTATCTGCAATTGTGCTAATCAATACCGGTTTGAGTTTTCTACAGTTAGGAAGCTTTTTGGTACCGTTAGCTGCCATCATAGGCTCACTTGTTGTAATAGGATTAATATACATTTTGACAGCTAGTTTTACTAACTCCGGAATTTTGTACATGTTATTGGTCGGAATTGCATTAAATGCGATATCAACCGTAGGTATTGGTTTTCTCACATTTATCAGCTCAGACAGCCAGCTCAGGACTCTTACTTTCTGGATGATGGGAAGTTTTGGAAGCACAAGTTGGGAGCTATTATTACCAGCGGTAGTGTTAATTATGGTTACAATATTCACACTGGTATCTAATGCTAGAAAGCTAGACATTATGCAATTGGGTGAATCTGAAGCCTCTAGGATTGGAATTGATGTAGTGAAGACACGCAGGACAATAATAATATCGACAGCAGTAATGATTGGCATATGCGTTTCTTTGTCTGGCATTATCGGTTTCGTAGGATTGGTTATTCCTCACATGGTTCGAATGTTAGCTGGATCAAGTCATACCTATCTATTGATAGGATCTGCCATAATGGGAATGCTAATAACGGTTTTAGCAGACTTATTTTCACGCTTAGTAATTCAACCTGCAGAGCTACCAATTGGTTTGGCTACTAGCGCATTAGGGGCTCCTTTCTTTCTCTGGCTAGTCTTACGATTACGAAATAAATGAGTATTAAGACTTACAATTTATCTCAGAAATACGGAGATCAATATATTTTGAGAGATATTAATATTGAGGTTTTTCCGGGACAAGTTCTTGGTATTATTGGACCAAATGGTTCTGGAAAATCAAGCCTTGTAAAGATAATCGCTGGAGACTTCTCTTCAACTGATGGGCATGTAGAATATGAAAATATTCCTCTCAAGGAGTATTCGTTGCTGGAAAGAGCTAGATATCGCAGTGTCGTATCTCAAGAACAGAACATCATGTTTGATTTTACTGTGAGGGAGGTAATTGAAATGGGTATCCTTGGAGGCTATGGTTTTAGCTATAATTCAGAAGTCTGGAAAAATTTTAAAATAGTTGTTAAAACATTGGGAATAGATAAATACTCCAACCGAAGTATCAGAACTCTATCTGGGGGAGAATTAAAGAGAGTACACTTGGCTCGTGCGTTAATACAGATATGGCAGCGTACCGACTACATAAAATCTAAATATATTTTTTTAGATGAACCCACTTCCAATTTAGACATAGGCCAAGAACTTAGCTTTTTAAATTTTATTAAAGGCGAAGTAGACCGAGGTTTGGGTGCCGTAATAATCTTCCATGATTTAAATTTAGCTGCTCACTTTTCAGATAAAATCTTAGTATTGTCGGAAGGAAAAATCTTAGATTTTGGGGTTCCCTACGAAATTCTAACACCTTCTCTTGTTCAAAAAGCATATGGTTTAAAAGTAAGTGTGACAAAAAGACCTTTTAGATTATCGTATTTTTAAACTATCTTAGTTTCATGAACATTTTTATTGAAAAATTTGAATATTTTTTGTCTTTAAACATAAAGTTTTTTAAAGCAAGGTCCCTTAAGCATTTAATCGTAATCTTTACGATATTCGCCATAAGTGGAAGCATAGCAGTTTATAGCTCAAAAAACTTACTTCTGCTCTTAAATTTAGACCCATCAGTTGTCAGTCAACATTTTTATTGGCCATTACGGTTACTAGTTCTACTAATAGCATATCAATTTATACTCCTCTTCGTGAGTTCTGTTTTTGGTGAATTTGATCATTTTTCTAGATACAGTCTTAAATATATTTCAGGACTTAGGAAAAACAAACCCGCTGGCGACAGCTAAAAACAACTAACTCTTTTTAGTTTTATTAGTCGTTTCATACGACCGCAAATTGATGTCTTTTCTGTTAGCATTACAATAGTTTTGATTTGTTTCCATAGTTTATGTCAAAAGTAATCAAGTTTTTACGCTTCCTTATTTAGGATCGAGTCCTACCACCCCACCCATTTAAACAGCATCAATATAATTATTTCTTGGTTTGCATCTCTGACCAAACATAGATAATAACAGCCATAATGACAGAAGACCCTCCTATAAGTGTCCAGAAGGCTGGCACTTCATCTATGAAAAGCCAAACCCAAAATGGCCCCAAGGCAAATTCCAATAGCATAAACAGAGTTAACTCAGCGGCTATTAAATACTTAGAGGCATATACAAAAAGTGAGTTGGGTATAAATGAAATAATACTCCCCAGAAGTATACACTTTAATAAATCAAGCCAGGATATTGCTATATCTTGACCTAAAATAGATAGGCAAACTAAGCATATAACCAATCCTGAGATAAGAACACTGGGAAGCATTTCTATGTCTTTATTTTTTCGAAGCATTATAGCATAGCCAGAAAAACAAAATGCAGTGATTAGTGCCATTGAGGTACCATAAAAAGAATTTGAACGAAGGCCAGACACCATCATCAAACTTACGCCAAACCCGGCAATAATCATCGTAATCAAGGTTTGCCTTGAGACCCTTTCATTTAATAAAATTCTGGCTAAAAAAGCACTTATAAATGGTATTGAGGCAAGAATAAAAAGTGTAGCGGCAACGGTTGTGCTTGTAATTGCTTGAATAAAACATATGCCAGCAGAGGCAAGAAGAATTCCAGCTAGAATACCTGACCCACCAACTCCTGTAATTTTTCTTAAAGTATTTGTTTGGTATCTTAATGTAAGGATTAACAGGATTGTAAACGAAAGTGCAAGCCCTCTGTAAAGGCTAATTTGGAGTGGCCCAGCAGTGTCCATTCCTCTGATTATTAAACCCGCAAAGCTTATTATGCTAGACCCAAGAACCATAAGAAGCATTGCATTTATTCGTGTACTTCTAAAAAGTTTATAGTTATTTAATTTATTATTTTTCAATTTTACGGGATCTTTCTCGTTTATACCTACTTAATGATTTCTTAACTATTTTGAGGTGTAAAACTAAATTTTACATAGACGCAAAAACTAAGATGAATATATAGGAAAACACTCATAAACTCTTAACTTGATCTACCATTGTTTTTCCGCAGCGACAATCTCTTCTCTAACGCTCTCTCTTATGAAAATATATATGCCGCTCAAAGATATCATGACCATCCCAAGAAAAGATAAAAGATCGGGAATTTCCTCAAAAATGATATAACCTGCCAATAAGGCATACACCAGAAGTACATACTCTATTGGCGCATTAGATTGAGGTGACCCTATATTATAGGCATATACCAGTGAGAAAATACCGATTGTGCCAGTAAATGCAATAATCACTAGCGCCACTAAAGTGTCAAATTCAGTGATTTCCCATGGTATATAGAGAAACTGTAACTGATTAATCTCCATATTTGGAAAAGCATTTGTGACCAAAATTGTTATAAAAGGGCTTAGAATTAATCCCCCAAAATAAATATGAAAAGACTGTTGAAAGGCGTTATCTCTATCACTTGTTTTCTTTGCTAAAAGCATACCAATGGAATAGCTAAATGCAGTTGCTATTGGAAAAAGCATATACCAATCAAAATTGTAGATAGAAGGTTTGATGATTAATAGCGTACCTGTGAAACCAATAATAATTGCAGTAATCCTATGAAATCCTATTGAGATTTTAAGGAAAAATATCGATATTATAGTAACGATTATAGGATGGATAAAAAATAAACTGGTGGCTATAGCTAAGGGTAACTTAGAGATTGAAATATAAAACATAGTGAACCCTAGAAAAAAAGAACTTCCTCTAAAAATAGCGATCAATGGATATGAGGATCCAAATTTTATAGGTTTCCTTAAAAACCATAAAAGGCCTGTTAATAGGATAGTTCCTAACGCTGCTCGAAAAAATAGAATCTGAGTTAAAGAAACCTGATTTTCTAATGATTTGATAACTATATCCTGAATGCAAAATACAGCCATTCCAATGACTATAAAAAGCATACCTCTTTTTTCTGAAGACATTGCTAAATCCCTGCAAATTCATTTGCTCTTTTAGCCGAATCTAAACTCTTGTCAAAATAAATTTGAAGCCTAAATACTTTGCGCTCTTGGGCGCTAAAAGACCCGGTGTCATAGAACTTTTCTTAATGCTATTTTCATTGAAACAAGATAAAAATTGACAAACAAAAATGGCCCCTTAATGCTGAAAAAATTTTGTTTAAACTTGGTTTTTGACAACACTTTTGACAACAGTTTTCGTGATTTTCCTGATAACACATAAGAAGCATGAGAAGGATAAGAACTATTTTAAAGGGTTATGAGAATCCTGATAACTCCTGATAACAATATCCACGGGTTTTGATCCCGTGTACCGTAGGTTCGAATCCTACCACCCCAGCCAACAAATTATTTTTGTAGATGAAAACAATTTAATCTTCGAAAGAATATCGATCTTTTCTAAATAGCGCCTTCTGGTATGGAGTAATCTTTTGTGGATCAATTATGTATAAAAGTATGTAAATCATATCTTCTGTATTCTGATCTAATTCACCACCAGAGAATGGTGAGTTTCTAAGATCTTCTATGAGCTCATCTATAGTATAGTTATTATCATCAATAAAATTCTCTAAAATTACCTTAGCTCTTTCTTTATCTCCTGCAACAAATTCTGCAAAGGTTAAAAAAGTTGTCCCCCAAAGAGCACCGGTTCTTCCCCCTCCCGCTATCATTGAAAGACAAAGCTCTTTAGCCTCATCCAACCTTTCGGTTTCAAAATACGACTTCATAAGAAAAATTTCTGTAGTTATTGGTCCGAATGGAGCTATTTTAACTGCCTTTTTCAAATATCTTATCGCCTCAGAAAAATTCGAAATAGAATAGAAATTAGCCCCGATCAACATAAGCGTTCGGTAGTTTTCGCTTCCTTTTTTTAGGCCTCTAAGTGAAGTCTGTTCGAATGCCATTTGGTTAATCCCCATCACGTAAGTTTCTACTGATGCAAGCAGGGGATAAACTATTGAATTGTTAGGATCTAATTCTTTTGCCTTTAGAATTGCGTCGTAAACCGTTTGGTAATCCTTAAAGGCTAGTTTATTTGATAGGAATTTTAGGAACAGGGAGCCAGCATAATAGTACCAAGCCATGGAGTTATTTAGATTTTTGTCAACAAGCACTCTGAAAGGTTCCTCATAATCGTCTGTAACCCTGAAACCTTCTTGAAACTGTAATGCCCGAAGGGAAAGTAATTCTTTATGATCTGATTTGTTTTCAAAATATTTTTCCAAGGAACTTGACAATACTTTACCCATTGTCAAATGGATCTGAATAGCTCTTCTTACCGAAGACTCAATTTGATCTTGCGCTGAAAACAAGTCAGTCAATAAATACTCTTTATTTGAACTCCATATCGTGGAACTTCTTTTCAGGTCTGTTAATTCTATATTAACTCTAAATTTATCTCCTGAGGTCAATATACTCCCATTTACAATAAAACTAATACCCAGCTCATCTCTCAATTTTTCAGTAGAGTATTCATTTTTTGAGATTAAATAGCTTCTTTGTGTCGACAAAATATTCAATATTGTCGTAGGAGAAATAGATGATATCAGGTGATCAGTAATTCCTTCAGATAAATAGTCGAATTCATCTGAGTTACCTTTATTTTTAAAAGGTAGTATTAATAGAGACCTACCCGTTGCCTGCCCTTCTATTCGATCATTTTGCGAGGCACTAGGCATTAGTTGTTCTCTATCAGTACCAATATAAAAAAATACTCCAATCAATAAGCCAACTACAACAGCTATCACGATATACAGAGGTACATTAAATCTCTTTTCCCCTTTTAAAGAACGTTTCTGATTATTGCCGATTAGAACATCAAAAGCATGAAATTGTTCATCCTTTACTTTTTGTTCACCCAAATCACTAAATACAAACTTTGTTTTGTTACTTACCAAATCGAAAACGCTCTTTGACAAGCACACTCCGTTAGGTTGCGAAAGCGCCTCTAGTCTGGCTGCAATGTTTACTCCATCACCATAAAGATTATCACCCTCTTTCACCACATCGCCCATGTTGATCCCAATACGGAAATTCATTTTTATAGATGAACTCGTATTGTCGTTTCTTTCTTTTATAAGATTTTGAAACTCTGAAGCACAAACAACTGCCGATACTGCACTGGAAAATTCTGCCAAAATAGAGTCCCCTGCAGTATTAAAAACTCTTCCATCATGCTCATCAAATAATTTTTCCAAGATCTTTCTGCAGGCTCTGAAACTTTTAAGTGTCTCATCCTCATCTTTTTTCA
>PBGQ01000037.1 GCA_002720125.1 Rickettsiales bacterium
TGGGTTTGTGGTGGCGGTGGCAAGATTTGAACTTGCGACCTTGGGATTATGATTCCCCTGCTCTAACCAACTGAGCTACACCGCCTAAATGAAATAAAATAATCATAAAGTAGTTTATATAATCCATCCCCCTCCTAATAATTGATTTTCATTGCTATAAAAAACACAACCTTGTCCTTTTGCAATACCTAAAGCTGGGCTGTTTAATTTTATTGTTGCTGAACTATTATCTTTTAGTTTAAGAGTTCCTAAAACTGGTTTTTGTCTTGCTCTTACTTTAATTTTTAAATTGCTTATACTGTCACTTTTATTTGGGACACCAGGTCCTATCCAATTAAATTGATCTATATCAATATCAACTTCTTCTAGATCCTCTTTATTTCCAACTACAACTTTATTTTCTTTTTTTAGAATTTTAATTACGTACATCGGAGATTCAGAAAAAATATTAAGTTTTTTTCTCTGTCCAACTGTGTAATTTTCAATACCAGAGTGCTTTCCTAAAATATTTCCATTAACATCTACAATATTTCCATTTGAACCAAATCCTTTATATTTAGTTAAAAATTTCCTATAGTTTCCATCGGGAATAAAACATATATCCTGACTTTCCGATTTATCTGCTATACCTATTCCATATTTTTCAGCAAGTTTTCTTGTTTCTTGCTTATTGATGCCCCCTAAAGGAAACTTTAAGAAACTTAAGTCTTTTTTTCTTGTTTGAAAAAGAAAATAACTTTGATCCTTTTCACTATCTTCAGCTACAAACAAACCATGTTCTTTTCCAACTAATTTTGACTTGATATAGTGTCCTGTAGCAAGAAAGTTTGCTCCCAAGCTTTTAGCAACATCTAAGAGTTCTGAAAATTTAATATACTGGTTACACTGAACGCAAGGTATGGGAGTTTGTCCATTTTTATAAGATTCTACAAAGTTTTTAATGACGTGGTCATAAAAGGGCTTTTTATAATCTAGCACATAATGATTTATATTTATTTTTCTGGCAACTTCTTTTGCATCATAAATATCTTGTCCTGCACAGCAGGTTTTACTTTTCTTTATTTTATTATTCGAAGAGTAAAGTTGTAAGGTAATTCCGATTACCTCAAAACCTTGTTCTTTTAACAAACACGCTGCTACAGAACTATCAACTCCTCCAGACATTGCAACAACTACCCTTTTCTTTGTTTTTATATTACTCACTATTGCTCATTTCCAAGTTTTCAAATAGTTCTTTGCCATATTCCATTCCCCATTCCGGAACAAAGTGACCTGCATTATTAATAACATGTGTTAAACCATCTGACGATATAAGTTTAGATATCATTTTTATTTTATCAACTGTAATTAGTGGGTCTCTTGCCCCTCCTAGAACTATACTTTTTTTAAGATTATTATTTTCCCACCATTCTTTAGCTCGCATACAAATCTCATATCCTTCTTTCTCTTCAGAAAGCGGAAATATTGATGGTAGCATATTCAATGCTAATTTATATTTTTTATCAGGAAATGGAGCTTCATAAGCATTACATTCGGCTAAGTTTAATATCCTATTGGTTCTTGCCATCAATGCCCTTACATTAAAATCATTATTTTCCTTACTTTTTTCAATCCAGCTCGAGTATGATTGACTTATTGGAGTTGCGCAATTTCCTAAATACGAGCTGAAGCAAACTGAACCCTGAAATATCTCAGGTTCTTCCATTGGTAATGTTAGTCCTAATGTACCACCCCATTCATGCATAAATAGGGTAATTTTGTTTAATTTGTGAATTTTAATAAAATTCTTTAATACTGTTCTGTAATTGGCAAAAGTGAAAAAATCTTTATCAATAGGTTTATCGGATCTTCCAAAACCTGGTAGGTCCAAAGCTATTGTTCTATATCCTGATTTGATACTGAAGGGTAATAAATGTCTCCACAAAAAACTCCAGGTTGGATGCCCATGTATAAAAAGATTAGTTCCTTTATTTGAATCTTGATTCTCATCAATATATGCAACTTTTAGACTTTTAAATTTAGTTATACTTTTTAAACCTACATCAGCAAAATAAAAATTATATTGAAAGTTTTTTAACCTGCTCGTGTTAATAATAGGAGTTTTTAAAAAAGCCTCTGTCATAGTTCCACAGGTAATGATATTTCTATGCCATCTAATTCTTTTGTTAATTTAATCTGGCAGCCTAATCTTGAGTTCTTAGTATAGTTAGGTAGTATTTCTAATAATTCTAATTCTTCTGTAGTTGGTTTACCAAGTTTTTTATACCATGGACTAGAAACAATTATGTGACAAGTTGAGCAAGCCAGCGAACCCTCACAAGAACCTTCCAATTCAAAATTTTCTTTTCTTGCTATATCTAAAATAGTTTCATCTTCTTTAACCTTGAAAGACTTCTTATATTTTCCATTTTTTAGAATAATTCTAATCATTTATTCCTCATCTTATGAACAATAACTTCAAGTTCCTTTATTGCAATATTAATTTCTTTTTTATTGTTAAACTTTCCGATACCTACTCTAATGGAAGATTCAATAACATTCTTTTTTAATTTCATTGCTTTAAGAACATAAGAAGGTTCTATACTGCTACTAGTACAAGCAGAACCAGAAGATACTACAGTTTTTTTTAACTTAGATATAAGATTAATAGAATTAATCCCTGAAATAGAGAAATTTATATTACCAGGGAGTCTATATTTTTCACTACCATTAATGCTTATACCTTGTATGCGTTCTTTTATAGAGTTAATAAAATAATCTCTTAACATTTTTGTTTTGTCATAGTCTTTACTAAGTTCGAGTCTTGCGATTCTAGCTGCTTCGCCGAAACCTATACAAAGCGGAACTGGTAAAGTTCCAGATCTTAAATTCATCTCTTGTCCGCCTCCGTCAATTAAAGCATCGATTCTTACTCTAGGTTTTCTTCTTATATATAGAGCTCCTATACCTTTTGGACCATAAAACTTGTGTGCAGATATGCTCATCAGGTCAATATTCATTTTTTTTACATTTATTTTAATTTTTCCTACAGCTTGAGCAGCATCAGTATGAAATAAAATTTTTTTTTCTTTACATATTTTACCNATCTGACTTATNGGTTGTATAACNCCTGTCTCNTTATTCGCTATCATNACNGANACTAATAATGTTNTATTNCTAATAGATTTTTTAAATTNNTCAATNTTNATGATNCCGTTTTTTTTNACTTCTAAGATAGAAATNTTNCAATTATTAAACTCAAGCTTTCTCATTGCTTCNAATACACATTTATGTTCTGTATTTAAACAAATAAGATGATTTTTTCCCCTTAAAATTTTTGGAAGCATCCCCTTAATAGCTAAATTATTAGCCTCAGTCGCACCTGAGGTAAATATTATTTCTTCTTTATCAGCACCTATTAATTTTGCTATCTCAATTCTAGCTTTTTCTATAGCTCTTACTATTCTCCTGTTGTGAATGGTAAGTTGAGAATGAGGGTTGTTGAATTTGCTAGAAAAATAAGGAAGCATCTTATCTAACACTCTTCTATCCACCCTTGTTGTAGCGTTGTTATCAAGATATATCATTTAACTAATACTGAAAGATTTTCTATTATCTTATTTAANATTTTATTAAATCTTAATATTTCATCCATTGTATTATAGCTNCCTAAGCTAACTCTGACACAAGAGCTTACAATCCTATCCGGTAAACCCATTGCCATTAATGTTTTACTGGGGCCGACTTGACCCGAAGAGCAAGCTGCTCCAGTGCTTACTTCAAATCCCTCCATATCGAGTGCCATTAATAAATTTTCTGATTTAATTCCTGGAATACTAAACAGAATAGTATTAGGTAGTCTTTCTACATCACATCCTATGATCTTTATATTATGATTTGACTCTAATAAGATTTTTTCGAAATTATCTCTAATTTTTANTACATNCATCATTAGCTTTGGGTCACATAATTTAGCTGCTTTTCCAAAACCAGCTAATGATAATAAAGGTTCTGTGCCAGCTCTTAAATTTTTTTCTTGAGAACCTCCCACCACCATAGATTTCAGAAATGTCTTATTTTTTATTACTAATGCTCCTGCTCCCGTAGGACCACCGATTTTATGCGATGATAATGTCATCATGTCACAATCTAAATCTTCCATATCGACTGGTATTCTTCCTACGGCTTGAACCGCATCTGTATGAAAGGCAACGTTATATTTTTTTGTCATTTGAGAAATTTTTTTAACAGGTTGTATAATACCTGTTTCATTATTGGCATACATAGTAGAAACTAGAACTTTGAGCTTTTCTNTAGTTACGAGAGATTTAATTTTGTTTTCTAAGGCTTCTACATCGTATATACCGTCTTTTGTAACTTTGACTAAGTCAATCTTTTTATTTAATCTAATNGAGTCATGCTCAATATTTGAACTAATAATCNTATCAAAGCTGTTTAAAGCTAGATTGTTTGCCTCAGTCGCGCCGGAAGTAAAAATTATACTATCTTTATTAGCATTAACTATTGATGCTACTTCTTCTCTAGCTGTTTCTAAAATATTTTTGGCTTGTCTTCCAGAAGTATGCACAGAGGAAGGATTTCCAGAATGATCTAATAAATTTACAATAAAATCTTTTACCTCTCTTAAAACTGGAGCAGAAGCATTATAATCAAAATAACATCTAATCATTTTTTATCTCTATATTTAACTTATGTTTAAGTTTGCTAATTTCTAGTTCCATTTTCTTAAATTTTTTTTCATATTCTTTATCTTTTTGTCTATTATTATTTATTAAATTTTTTTTAAAGTCTATATCGGTAGGAGTTCCATAGGCAGTAAATTCCTCTGTTTTATTATATGCTTGTTTTTTTATTTCTTTAGCTGGCACTCCCATAAATGTTGTGTCCGAGGGCACATTTTTAGTTACTACAGCATTCGATCCTATTCTTGCATTCTTGCCAATTGTAATTGGTCCTAGTATCTTTGCTCCAGCTCCTATTATAACATTATCTTCAATTGTAGGATGTCTTTTACCTTTATCCAGAGAAGTACCTCCTAATGTAACTCCATGGTAAATAAGAACGTTATTTCCAATTTGTGAAGTCTCTCCTATTACTACACCCATTCCATGATCAATGAACATTTTTTCTCCTATTTTTGCACCAGGATGAATTTCTATTCCCGTGAAAATTCTTGATAAGAAAGCTAAAAATTTTGAAATAAATTTTAGATTTAAATTCCACAATAAATTTGCTACCCTATGTAGTAATATTGCATGAAATCCTGGATAGAGAATGAGAATTTCAAATAAATTGTTTGCAGCTGGATCTCTTTCCTTTATGCTTTTAAGTAATTTAATCATAAATCGCAAGGGTTTGTATAAAATATTTTGTAATTTAGAAATATAGTATAAATATTGGGAATTTTAAACAAATATATACAATATGCATGAAGTTATAATACCAGGACCTGAAGGCAGAATGGAAGGTCGTTACAATAAAGGTAAAGGAAGAAATCCTCCTTTAGTTATATTACTACATCCTCATCCTATGCATGGAGGAAATATGAACAACAAAGTAATATATAATTGCTTTAAAACTTTTAGTTCTATGGGTTTTTCTGTTCTAAGATTCAATTATCGTGGAGTTGGAAATAGTGAAGGTAGTTATTCTGGAGATGAGGGTATAGGTGAACTAACTGATGCAGCTTGTGCTTTAGATTGGCTTTTACTGAGTAATACAGAAAGTACTAGAGTCTGGGTTACAGGTTTTTCGTTTGGAGCATTCATAAGCTTAAATTTACTTATGAGAAGGCCGGAAATAGAGGGTTTTATAGCAATTTCTCCTCCTGCAGACAAATATGATTTTAGCTTTCTAGCTCCTTGTCCAGTATCCGGACTTATTATTCAAGGAGATAAGGATGATATAGTTAATGAAACTGATGTTGCTCTATTTGCTAACAAATTAGATAGTCAAAGGGCTATATCAATAAAATATAAGAAAGTAAAAAATGCTGACCATTTTTTTACTAATCAACTTGATATCGTAAATAATGAAATCAGAAAATATATTGTAAAAAGATTAGTAAAAAATAGCTAAATATAGTTATGTAATACACCTCCAGAGAGTGGGGTCATTACACTCGTAGTTTCCTTAAAAGTATATGGTAAACCCAATAGACTTCTAACTGCTAGATATGCAAAAGCTTGAGACTCAATGCTGTCTCCGTCTACTCCAAATTCTTCAGCTGAAGAAACTGTTTCTCCAAATATTTTATTTAAATTTGATTTAATAGCTAAATTCTTTCTTCCCCCTCCTAATAAAATAATTTTTTTAGGTTTGTATTTCCTTATTTTAGTTCTTATTAAGTCTGAAATTAAATAACATAAAGTAGCAAGAGCATCTGAGGTATTCAATTTACCTGTTTCTGTTGTACATAATAGATCTAGTTCTTTTCTGTCATAAGAATTCTGATCTATTTTCAGGATTTTTTTCTTAATTTCCGAGGCTATCTTTATATTTACTTTGCCTTCTAGTGCTAATTTACCCTCTTTGTCCATATCTAAACTTAATCTTTCTTTACAGATTTTATCTAAAGGGCCATTTCCTGGACCTATATCATAACCGTAAAAATTATTGTTTGTATCTATAACAGTAACATTGGTAACTCCACCTATATTTATCATCAAACATGGATATGAATTATTTTTTTTATTTTTAATTAATGCATTATGGAAAATTGGAACTAAAGGAGCTCCTTGCCCACCATAATTAATATCCTTTAATCTAAAATCTGATACAACTATTTTTTTAAATTTTTTTAATAACATATCATTGTCTATATATTGCCAACTCCATCTTTCTTGTGGTCTATGAATAAGGGTTTGGCCATGCACGCCAATTATGTCTATATCATTTTTATTTAAACAAGCCTCTTTAATTACTCTCTTAATGGAAAGTATGTGTTTATTGTTTATGGCTTTGGCTAGGGTCTGAAATTTTTGTAAATTTTGAGAATGATAAATATCTTTTTCTTGTTTACAATATTCTATTGTAACTGATTTTATGTGTTTTATAAAATTTTCTCCGTCTGTTTCTATAATAGAAGCATCTACTCCATCAAATGATGTACCACTCATCGTTCCAATGGACAGATACTTTTTTTTTCTTTTAAACAATTATTATTCTTTATGTGAATGCAATATAGCTTCTACTTCCTCGTTGCTTAACCCTGTTTCCTTTATAATTTCTAGATGGTCAGCACCCTGTCTTGCCATATCTATCGCTTTACTCATAGCCTGTTCACCCTGAATATTGTCTGCAAGTCTTGCAGCATTTTGATCTAACCTTTTCAGGTAATTAGATAAATAATCTACTTTTTTTGAATTTTCGTCTATTTCTATAATTAGGGTTTCTAGTTCTTTGTTAATTTCATTATTTTTTTCTATTATTTCAGAAAGCTTGGCACTAATGCCTTGTTTGAAGTTACCATCTCTCCAAAACTTCCATATTAGAAGCAATATAATAAGACTCAAAATACTATATAACTTAATTTGTTCAACTTCTATCATAATAATAATTATTTATTATAAATTATAAATAATTAAATTATAACTATTTTTTATTAGAAATGTACTTAGAAAAATCCTTTAAAATACTTAATTTATAATCACTTTGTATTGATAGTTTCTCAATAGTAGCAATCATCTTATCAATGTTTTCTTTGCTAAAATTTTCTTTTAAATCTTTATTCTTAATAAAAGCAAGTTCATTTTCTAATATATTACTAGCTTCATGGACATCTTTTGAAGTTTTGAAAAATGCTTCCTCTAGTTTAAAAAGGCTCGTACTTAGTTTTTCTTGCATATCTATTTTATGTCTTTATATGCTTGTAGAAGCGCATCTGCTACCTTTTCTAAATCAATGGGATATTCTCCCTTAGAAATGGCATTCTTAATAGCACTAACTTTATCTAAATCTAAAGGAGCAGTTGCAGCCATTTTTACAGTTTCAATGCTGGAGTTTATTTGTATCTTATCAACATTCTTTCCAACTTCTTTATCAGCAACTGTTTTTTCAGAATTAGAAGTCTTTACCTTATTTTCTTCAATATTCCTTTTATTCTGTGCATTTGAAGCGTTTATGTTATTAATTTTATCTATCATTTATAGTCTCCATAATATAGTTAACGACTTTACTTTATAAATATTTAGCGAAAAATTGATACTTTTTTACTATTTATTACCCATGCTTTAATAGTCTTTCCTGTGCTTTTATTTAATACTTCTAAATATTCGCCCGCCATAGCAGATTTAGTCGCTATTCCATCTACCATGATATTAATTTTATTTCTATTATTTTCAATAATAACTTTTTGCCCCTCTTGTATTGTCCAATTCTTTACCAAATGCCTTTCTCTAATAATTTGATTTTTTTTAAGTGGCATTTTTAGTTCTCTTCCTATTATACTGAGATCATTTAGAAAAAAGTTGTTTCCACCAAGATTTCTAATATTCTTCTTTTCAATGTCTTCTTTTCTCAAGATATGTCTTCTCTTGAGATCTAGTTTAACTACGTACACATTTTTTCCTTTATTAAGGTTTGTTTTTTTATTTTTTTTAATCCTATCTATTTTAAGATTGGTTCTTAAGTTATAGCTCCATTTATTATTACCATTACACTTTATTAATAAGGTTTTAAAATCTCCAAATCTATTCTCAATATTGATATTGCCTTCACAGGTTGGCAATCTAAGTTTTTTGTTAATATGGAATGAATTATTTACTTTATTTTCTATTAAATATTCTGAGATAATTTCTTCTATTTTTTTATTATTCATCTTCGCTTCAGAAAAAGATAATAAGAAAGATAATAAAAATATAAATTTGATAATACTTCTCATTTTAGTTTCCAAAAAAATAAATTTCCGCTTGATTAGTCTCATTAATTATTTCTTTTACTTTTTTCTTATTCTTGTAAACAAGATTTTTAATTTCATTGATTGATGGTAAGTATAATTTTTTCCCTGCAAACATAAAGTTTGGATTTGAACGAACAAATACTTTTTTATTTTTATGTACTATAGCTGATTGAATAAATTGTAAATTTAAATTACTGTTTCCATAATATTTCTGCATTATAGTAGAAAGAGTTTCATTTTTATTCACTCTATGCGTAGTTGAGTAACTTTCATCTTTAGTAAAATTATTCTTATATTCATTATTCGTTAAGCTATTTTTAGAGGATGAATATTCTAAAACTATCATAGGTTCAGCAGATAGTATTCCTTTGAATAAAATAAAGCTAAAAGCTAAAAGATTGAAAAAGTACCTTAAAAATTTTTTATCGATCATATTCTACTCCAAAAACCTTGTTCTTTTTCCTGAAAGATCTTTTAAAATTACTGATGAATTTAAAGGTCTTAATTCGGAATTATTTTTGCCAATGTTACTTATTGAGAGCATTGTCCAATCATTAGTATCAGTCTCAATTACAGCTAATTGGTTTTTCCTTAATCCATGACTAGTTCCTAGAGGTACTCGCAAACTGTCATTTACTAATTGTAACCTGGCAGCTAAAGGCTGACAAAAAAGTTTTTTCTGAGTTAAATTATAAATATCGTGAGCAATATTAAAAAATTCTTTGTCTATATATTCTCTATCTGCTTTTGTAAATAACTCAATTATTTCAAAATTACTATCTGTGATTATGGGTATTAAATATTTTTCTTCTATATTACCAGCTAACGAATTACTTACTGAATTAAAGATATCTATAGAAACCTCAACTCGAATAGCATCTGTATCTAACACTTTATAACTTTCTATTTTGGGTAGTTTATTATCTCCTAATAGAAAAGTTTTTGGATATATTATAGTTTTATAAATTTTTAATGATGGTATATATATAAAATCTCCATATTTACCACTATTATTGCCATTTACTAATGTAAGATAATCATAAGACTTATCAAATCCTTCACTATTTAAATCATAATACTCATTTTTATGGCTTATATAATTTATTTTTTCATTTCTTCTTAAATTCTCGCTGATTTGGTTCGATAAAATATGTATGTATTTATCAATTTCTTGTGGAAGATTTGTAACAATTGTCTTATTGCCCTTAAATTCTTTTACAGTAATGCTTTTTCTCTTATTACAAATATTTTTCTCTGAGATGTGTCCTACAATTGCTTCTATTTCTACTATATAAATGTCATCTTCTTTATAAGAATTTAGAATATTATAATCTAATATTCTACTTTGTGGTTTGACGGTAAAATTCTCAGTTATATTTGTTTGATTATCAATAGAACTAAAACCATGTACCTTTACCCCACCTTTAATTGAAGCGAAATAAAGAGCATCATCCAAAGCTCTTCTTTTTGCCTCTTCATCACTAATACCTTCTGTGTGAATTTGGCCTTTAGATATTATTTTCTTTAAATTTGAGTTTTTATTACTTTCATCTTTGATATCATCAATATCATCAATATCATCAAAAATACCCGCTTCGTATGCTTCGGTAACAATAAATAGTGATGCAAAACCCCAAAAAAGCTTATCTAATCCAAAGGATGATATTTTTTCTGCAGTATTTTTTACAATATGGAAAGGAGCTATTTTTTGGATGCCTTCTTTTAAGCCATTAAGAGGTGAACTTCCAACATATCCTTTCGAAGAGAAAAAAAATAATAATATTATGAAAAAGATAACTCTCATTTTAAGCCTTGATGCTTCTAGCCTCTCTAAGTAACAATAGCATAATGTTTCTATCAACTTCTAAGACTGTTTCATAAGTATCTTCTCCTGTTGGATTTATTCTTACAGTTTTTGCTCCTCTTATTGTACCTTGTACCATAGTTCTAAAAGTGTCGTTTTGAGTCACTAAGTCTATGACAGTTGTACTTGAGTCAATTCTAATTCCATGAATTTGCTCTGCTAATTCTCTCATAGCTGCCATTCTAGCTGCTCTTATTGCCATCAATCTTTTTTGAGCAATATTCTTACCTGGCTGTGTTGATACCACTGCATATCCAACGGCAGTAATTGTTGGTATTTTTTCAACTGATGCACTAAGAATTTCTTCTGTAGCTTTAATTACATCCTGACCTTCATCTGGTATATTTATAGCATTTATCTTTTCTTTTTTGCTGTCCATAGAGTATGGAAAACCTAATCCTGTATATTGGTTAGAACAACCACCCATTATAAGAAAAACAAAGCATGCCATTAAGTAAATAAATTTATTCATAGATTATCTCCAAAAAATTTGTTTTCTCCTCACTTGCATGAAACATGCCATTTAGTTTTAAGATATATATGTATCAAATTATAATATTAAATTAATGGCACAAAAATTGCCTCTAATACTATCGTAAGAAGAAAAAAAAATAAAATAACATTTTANTAGGGGTTTTAACTATTTAAGTGTCAATTTTTTGAAAGGTTTAAAATTGGAATTAGTTGCAAAAAAAAGTAATACGGTAAAAGTNTTATCTACAATTAGTCTTCCTATTGGAATTCTTATTTTAATGACTATGATGGTAATTCCACTACCAGCAGTTTTGCTGGATGTATTTTTTACCTCTAATATATTAATTTCTCTTATTGTACTTATGGTTGCTCTTCAAACATTTAGGCCTTTAGATTTTTCAAGTTTTCCTACAGTTCTTTTATTTGCAACTGTTATGAGACTAGGATTGAATGTTGCATCAACAAGAATAGTTTTAAGTAAAGGCCATACTGGAACTGATGCTGCAGGAAATGTGATAGAAGCTTTTGGTAATTTTGTTATAGGAAATGATTACGTAGTAGGAATATTTGTATTTGCAATTTTAATTATAATTAATTTAGTTGTCATAACAAAAGNNNCAGGAAGAGTTTCCGAAGTTTCAGCAAGGTTTACATTGGATGCAATGCCAGGAAAGCAAATGGCAATAGATGCGGATTTGGCTGCTGGTATTCTAAGTAGTGAAGAAGCTAAAGAGAAGAGACAAAATATTGAAAAAGAAGCTGATTTTTACGGTGCTATGGATGGAGCATCAAAGTTTGTAAAAGGAGANGCGATTGCAGCTATTCTAATTCTAATTATTAATGTTGTGGGTGGTCTAATTATTGGAACTACACAGCATGACTTATCTTTTTCAAATGCTGCACAGAACTATGTTATTCTATCAGTAGGAGATGGTTTAGTAGCCCAGATACCTTCACTTTTACTTGCTATGGCTACAGCAGTTATTGTAACAAGAATATCTTCAAACTTTGATTTATCTGATCAGATTTCTCAAGAAGTTGGAATGACTAGAGCATGGTTTCCTGCTGCTGGTGTTTTACTTCTTATAGGTCTAATTCCTGGCATGCCAAATCTACTATTTATTTTTAGTTCTATGTTGGCAGCTGGAATAGCATATTATTTATATAAAAGAAATAAAAGTATGGAAACAACTCCTGAAGAAGAGGATACACAGGAAAAGAAAGAAGATGTTGATAAAATTGATTTAAATGAAGTAACTGATAATTCTCCTATTTCTATACAATTGGGATATGGGCTAATAAAACTAGTTGATCAAGATAATACCGGTCCTTTAGTGTCTCGAGTTACAGGTGTTAGGCGACAAGTATCAAAAGATTTAGGTTTTATATTACCTTCAGTAAGAATTACAGATGATCTTACTTTAGGAGCAGATGAATATACCATAAAACTAGGACAAACTATAATAGGTCAGAATCAGGTCTTTCCGGACAAATTACTAGCAATCCCTGGCGATGACAGCGAAATTAAAATATCAGGAATAGAAGTAAAAGATCCTACATTTAATATGGATGCAATATGGATAGATAGATTTAATAAAGATAAAGCAGAGCATGCCGGATACATGATTGTTACACCTGAAGCAGTTATAGCAACACATCTAAATCAAATTCTAGCTAGACATGCAGGAGACCTAATAGGACAAGACGAGGTTCAAGATTTACTTGATAATCTACAGAAATCATCACCTAAATTGGTAGACACGGTCATTCCAAAAATATTGCCTTTAAATCAATTGACAGGAATTTTAAAAATTTTGTTAGCAGAAGCTGTGCCTATAACGGATTTAAGAAGAGTAATTGAGCTCATTTCCAATATTAATATTTCCAATATGTCCATCGCTGATATTGCAGAAACTATTAGACCTGCTTTAGTTGGATTATTAATACAAAAAATATGTCCTATAAATAAACCTCTTTCTGTAATAACGCTTGCTCCAGACATGGAACAAATTATTATTAATGCATCCAAAGATCAAAATAATAATGGACTAATTTTAGAGCCAAGCTTTACTCAAAGTATGATAAAGGCAATTGCCAAAGCTTTTGAAAGCGCAGGAACTGAGGGAATTACCCCAGTACTATTAACATCACCTATTATAAGAAGAAATTTATCGAGCTTAATTCGTCAAAACCTAGAAGATCTCAATGTATTATCTTTTACGGAATTACCAGAAAATAGAAAAATAAAAGTCATAGCTAACATAGAAAATAAAAATGAGGAGAAATAAATATGATTAAAGGAACTACAACTATAAAAGCAGATGACACCACTACAGCAATGGAAAAAGTGGTATCTCAATTAGGGGATGATTGTGTAATCTTATCAACAAAAAAAAGAAATGGAAAAATAGAAATTACAGCGTCTAATTCTCCTAAACATAAACGTTCAGTTAAAAAAAGATACGACAAAAAAAAATTTGAAAATATTTATAAATTAAATGCAGGAAAACTAAACTTTAAGAAAGATATTGAAATATCTAAAGAAAAATATAGTTCTCCTAAAAATCTAAATATGGAAAATAATGATCTTAAATTAGTAATAAAGAATGAAGTTGATAATTTACTCAAGAATATAGATAGAAAACTTGAAAATATTTACGTCACAGATAAAAAGAATCTAATTAAAAATTTAAGTTTTTCAGACTCATTGAAATTAAAACAATTAGGTTTTTCTTCAAAAGTTATAGAAATGTTCTTTAACTCTCCAGAAATGAACAACGATACTTTTGAAAAATGCAGGGTAAATTTTTTTAGAAGGTTGTCTGAAAACCTTGCTGCACCCTATCCAGAGAGAATATTCAAATCTAAATTAATTTTAGTTACGGGAACTTCTGGGGCTGGAAAAACAACTATGTCTGCTAAAATTGCATCTTCTATCATGGACAAGTTTGGTAGAAACAACATAGTACTTGCAGAACTCTGCAGAAATAGTAAAAGCGCGTCAGAAGATCTTAAATCTTTTGCAAGATTACTAAATATTCCCATAACAAATCAATTAAAAAATGGTGATTTATCTGATACTATGATATTAAATGATGATGCTAAAATTGTGGTAGATCTTGCAGGAGATATTCAGGCAGGAAATAAAATTATAGAAGATTTAGAAAACAGACATGGAGATAAAAATATTTGCTCAATATTGTGCTTACAAAGTGGTTCTTCACCAGATATGATTAAAAATACATGGAAAAATATTAAAGCACAAAGACCTATTATTGCTATCACTAAATCAGATGAGTGTAACATGTCTCCCACAGNATTATCAGAATTATCAGAACTAAGAGGACAGGTGGGTATAGTAAGTGGAACGAGATCGATAGTTGACTCCTTACTTTTTACGGATACAAATGTGCTCACTGAATATATGAAAGAAAATTTTTAGGATAAACAATATGTCTTCTGCATTAGCAATAGCAAGTGGCAAAGGTGGAGTAGGAAAAACTACTATTGCTGTTAACTTAGCATTAATTCAAGCTGAAAAGACTAAATGTCTTTTACTTGATGCTGACATGGGTATGGCAAATGCTCATATATTATTAGGGTTAAATCCAGAATTAAGCATTAGGGAAGTAATTGAAGGTAAGTGCAATTTGAAGCAGGTTATATCTTTGGGGCCAAATAATCTTAAATTTATTTCTGGAGGTTCAGGTATAACTGAACTATTAGGCATAGAAAGCAATAAAAGACTTAATTTAATAAGAAGTTTTGAACATCTATCTCCAGAAATTGACAACCTAATAGTTGATGTTAGTGCAGGAGCTGAAGATGGTTCTTTAAAAATGATATCTGCTACCGATAAAATTTTAATAGTATTAGTTAACGAACCAACTAGTTTTATGGATGCTTTTACTCTTATAAAAGTTTGTAACTTAGAATTGGGAATAAAAGAATTCTGTATAACCGTAAACATGGTAAATAATGAAATGCAAGGGGAAAATATATATGTTAGNTTTAGAGACATAATTAAGAAATTTTATGATATTAACTTGTCTTATGTAGGTAGTATGCCATTAAGAAATAATATTAAAAAGTCTATCTTAAATAAAAAACCTATAGTTCTTGAAAAAAACTCTGCTGATATAAAGAGTATGTTTTCTTCCATTTTAGAAAAAGTTAACGATGCACCAGAAAATAAATTTAGTGGAATAAAGTTTTTTAACAACTCGATAAAAAAATAATATGGTTTTTTCATATAAAAATATTAACACCCCGAAAAAAGAAGAACTTATAAATAGTTGTAAAAATTTGGTTAAAAAAATAGCTTGGCATTATCATGGAAGAGTAAAAAATATTGTTGAAGTAGAAGATCTTATTCAAATTGGAATGCTTGGTTTAGTGACAGCAGCACAAAATTTTGTAGAAAAACCAGGTGTTGCTTTTGTCAGCTATGCTAAAATAAGAATAAAAGGTGAAATAGTAGATTTCTTACGAAAAAATTCAAATCTTTGCAGAACTACTATAAGTAATAAACAAAAATACGAAAAATCTTTGGAAGAGCTGAGAAAAGAATTAAATAGAGAACCTACAGAAAGTGAAGTCATTGATAAACTTAAAATTAATTTAAAAGATTTACACAGTTGGAAAGAAGCCTTTGCGGCTAATAAATTAGAGGATATTGACGCAGTATATGATGAATTTTCCATATGGTTTCATTCAAAAGAAGATACTCCTGAAGAAAATATGACAGATATAGAATTAAGAGAAGAATTAATTAAATCTTTACAAAAACTAGATAAAACAGAAGCTCTTGTTATCCAATTGTATTATGTAGAAGAACTAAATGTTTATGAAATTGCTAAAATACTTGATTTAACCAATGGTCGCATCTCCCAAATTAAATCAAATGCAATAAGAAAACTTCGTAAAGAAATAAATAATATATTTTAATGTCGGAGTGGTCGCAAATAAAGTCTATAGAAATGCTAATTTCTAGAATTGATCATTCCGTAAATATAAACGGAACTCATAATGATATGAAATTTTTCTGTGAGCTACTAAATATTGCTAGAGGAAGATGTGAAATTGTATTTAAAAAGCAGCTTATAAAAAATAAGTACGAAAATAATCTTTTTATTAGCTCCAAAAAACCTATAATGAAAGNTGTTAGAACTTTAAATCCTGTTCAATATGATAATTTAATTAAAAATATTTACGACTTTGCTGGCTTTAAAATAAAGAAAGCTAAGATAATGCTAATAATTGAAAACCCTATTGCAGTAAACAATCAAGGATTTCTAAATATTGAAAGAGATTTGAATATTAATATAGTTGATATAAATTTTTCAATACCTATTTTCTAGGTTAAGACTCAATCAATCTTCTTGTTACGTCTACACTAGTTTGTAATATTCTAGCATTTCCATTGAAAGCATGTTGTGTTTTTAATAGAGTTACCATCTCATTAAGAATATTGGTATTAGAACTTTCAAGTGAACCAGATAATATTTCCCCAAAACTACCACTTAAAGCCTCCCCTAAAACTTGTCCTCCACTTTTGCTCGTCGTCTGATAAGTATTAGCTCCTTTTTCTTGTAATTCTGACTCATTTCTAAATTTTGCTAATGCTAGTTGACCTCTTCTTACCACATTATTCAAGCCATATGTGGTTTCTATGTTTCCCTTTGAATCAATATTGATGGATGTAAGAAAAACTTCTTTATTTTCTGAATTCGTTATTCTTAATGGAATGTTTATTGGTAACGCAGTAGACTTATTTAAAACATCATTTTCATCTCTTTTATATCCCGCTACTTGAAATCCGTCTGTAGTTATTAAATTACCAGATGCATCTAATGAAAAAGAGCCATCTCTAGTAAACTTTGGATCTGCTCCTTCTTTAGGAGATAATACGAAAAAACCTCTACCTGAAATTGTTAAATCTAGAGCTCCTCCTGTCATAATTGGTGCTCCTTGTTGCATTACTTTTTGAGTTCCTTGTAAAAATGCACCTAAACCCCTGTTGGACTTTTTATTATTTGATAGTGCTTTAGAGTAAATATCTACAAACTCTGTTCTACTTCTTTTAAAACCTGTGGTTCCTGAATTTGCGATATTATTAGAAACAACTCCTAACTCTTTAGAGATTGCATCTAATCCATTCCTTGATATAGTAAACATTTATGACTCCTGTTCAAGATATATTGCAAAATGTATACCATTTATTATTATATGATATAGAGAAAGTTGAGAAATGAGTGAAAAAGAAAGTAAAAAAGATTTGGTTCCTGTCAAAGGAAATACACTTCCGGCGCCAGTAAAAAAAGGACAACTAAAAACACCTTTTTCACTAGTTGATGAAACTATTTATTTGCATAATAGAAAAGATGTACAAGCAATACTTCCTGATGTTCTAGGTAGAGTACTTGCTAGAATTTGGATTGATGCTGAATTTAGAGATGCCTTTAAAAACGAACCTCAAAAAACATTAGAATTTCATGGAATATTTCTTCCTGAGGAGATGACCTTAGAATTCCAGAAACCAAATTCAGATAGACCAAGAATTGTAGTCTACGAAAAAAAACCAGGAATTAGAATAAAATTTAGAGTCTTACACCTTCAGTTGATTATGATTGCAGGAAGATAATGCTTAAATTGTCTTTTCTATATTTTTGCATTTTATTATCAGTAAAACCTTTATTAGCAGAGATACCTAATATAGAAAATAGAAATAAGAAAAAAATAAAGGAAGGAATTGCGATTACCTATATAAGAAGTATGTCTAAATGGGATATTCCATTTGANGATCTACTNGAAAATAAGTCTGGAGCTGCATGTATACAATGGAAAAAAGTGACAGACTCTTTCTTAGAAAATGGAATGTTTGATGCTTTAGGTTATAGNCANAACATTCCNAATAAAAAAGCATCACAGATAGCAGCAATATCAGGATGTAAAAAAATGAAAGATTATTATAAATTAGGAGACACATGTAAATGTGAGGTGGTATTAACGAATGCTGAAAATAAAGTTATTCTTCCAATAAAAAAATTTGATAGGGAAGAAGAATTTTCAGAAGCTGTAAAACTTTATAAAAGTGAAAAATATCGAGATGCATATAAAAAATTTTTAAAACTTTCTAACATGGGTGATAAAGAAGCACAATACAACTTATCTGTTTTAATGTTAAGAGGTAAAGGCTTTCCACAAAGTTTTAAAAAATCTTACTATTGGTCATTATCATCCAAATTATATGGAGAAAAAAAATCAGAAGATATTATAAAAAAAAGTATTTTAAAGTTATCAGAAGAAGAAATNAATGAAATTAATGAAGAGCTCAAAGTAAACCTTGAAGAAAAAGCATCTAACGGAGAAATTCATGCATTAGTTCCTCTAGCAAAGTGGCATATTATGGTTCCTGAAGATCCTGATTATAATAATTCATACAAATGGTTGTCCGTTGCATCTGCATTTAATGTAAAGAATACTAAAAAAGCCAGAGATAGAATTTTTAATAATCTAAAAAAGAAGAATGTTTCTATAATTCAAAATGAAGCTAACGAAGTTTATGAGAGAATAGTTGAAAATATAGAATCTTTGAAAAATAAAGGAGATAGCTTATGAAGTATACTGTTAAATGGATAATAAATGGAGAAGTCATAAAAGAAGCTAAGTCTAAAGAAGAAGCCGAGGTTAATGTAAAAAAACAATTAGAAAAATTTATAGATAAAAACAAAAGTACCTTTGAAGAATTAGGAGCCTCTGCTATTCAAGGAAGTGCACATTTAATAAAATAATTTTATGAAATTAGGAGATGCAAGAAAAAGACTTTGGCAGATACTTGAAAAAGGAAACAGTAAAGACAAAGTCAGTGTTTATACAGATATATTCCTTATCTGCTTAATAATATTAAATATAGCAGCGGTTCTGCTGGAGACTGTTGATAGCATATATAGTGTTTATAAAATTGAATTTCTAGTTTTTGAAAGATTGTCTACTTTTATATTTTTGATTGAATATATTTTTAGGGTGTGGGTATGTGTAGAAGATGATACGAAAAAGAAAAAAAGTTCTGCTACAATAAAAAGATTAAAATATATGATTACCTGGCCAGCAATAATTGACCTCCTAGCAGTTTTATCTGGCATATTACCTATGATATTTAATGTAGACCTAAGAATTCTCAGAGCTTTAAGAATGCTTAGATTGCTGAAATTTAGTAGATACTTTAAAGTAATGAATTTACTCCTAGGAGTTCTGAAGGAAGAAAAACAGTCGTTTCTTGCTGCTATGTTTCTTCTTACAATTGCAATGCTTATTGCATCTACAGGAATATATATATTTGAAAAAGATGCTCAGCCAGAAAAGTTTGGATCTATACCTGAGGCTATGTGGTGGGCAGTAGCGACACTTACTACAGTAGGATATGGAGATGTTACTCCAATTACTCCTATGGGTAAATTATTTGGGGCTATTGTAACAATCATAGGAATAGGAACTGTTGCTCTACCATCTGGAATTTTAGCTTCTGGTTTCTCCGATCAATTAAAAAGAAGACAAAATACCTACAAAGATGAACTTAGCAAAGCATTGCAAGATGGGATAATTACTAACGCAGAAAGGAGTAAATTGTCAAGAATTGCAGAAGATATGAATTTATCTATAGACCAGATTAAAATTATGGAAAAAAAACTTAAAGATGATAATTAGTTTAATTTATTTTCTTTATTAAAGTTCATAATTAATCCAAAAGATATCATTATTGTTAGCATAGCACTTCCTCCGAAAGATAGTAAGGGAAGAGGAACACCAACAACTGGAACTAAACCAATTACCATTGATATATTTATTATACAATATAAGAAAAAATTCATAGATAATCCAAAAATGGCAAGTTTTGCAAAACTATTATGAGTTCTAAAACTAGAGAATAAGCAAAAAAATATTAGGAAGATATATAAAAAGATTATTATTACTGAACCAAAATACCCAAACTCTTCTGAAAATACTGAGAAAATAAAGTCAGTATGAATTTCTGGAATAAACTCTAATTGGCTTTGGCTTCCCTTCATGTAGCCTTTTCCCCAAAACCCCCCTGAACCTATAGCTATCTTGGATTGAGCAATATGGTATCCACTGCCTAAAGGGTCATTTTCTGGACTTAAAAAAGTTAAAATTCTTTGCTTCTGATAATCATATAAATAATTCCATACCAATGGTGTTAATAAAGATAAAGATAATAAGCCAAGAATAACTAGTCTTAGTCCTAAGCCTGACATTAAAATTATAAAGAATCCATTGGTAAGAAGCAAAATTCCTGTTCCTAAATCAGGTTGATTTATAATTAATATAAACGGAATAGTAACAAGGATAAGAGGGATAATTAATTTTAAAAA
>PBGQ01000038.1 GCA_002720125.1 Rickettsiales bacterium
TTCTCTACTAGCCAATGAGGCTTTCATTCCTTGATGTCCCATAGCAATTCCATCTGTTACAGTTATAGTAGTAAACTCTCTAGGTGTACCTTCTGCCTCTGCTACTCCCTTTTTTACTGCTTGTGCTTGCCTTCTTAAGGTTATATTACATGGCGCAGACTCATTCCAAGTACTGACAACACCTACAAAAGGTTGTTCTATCTCTTTTTTAGACATACCCATAGCATAATAATATGATCGATGAGGAGCGCTGCTCGGTCCTGAGCTCGAATGTCTGCTTGGTAGTTTAGATTTGTCAAATTTTACCATTTATAATTCCATAATTTAAATTTACTAAGCTTCTATTTTACTATCAATATCTTTTCTTTAAGTTCTAAATTTTTCTTTAATTTAATTTTAGTCTCTTCAACAATTTTTGTAGGTGCTCTATCAAGAAAATTTTTATTCTTAAGTTTAGCATTTAATCTTATAATTTCAGCATCAATTTTTGCAAGTTCCGCCTTTATCATTGATATATCACTTTTGGGTTTATTTGCAATTGAACTATTTACTGGATTTTCAATAAGAAATGTATCTCCTGATAATACAAATTTAAATACTTTATCTTTCTTTTTTTTATTTTTTTCAAAACTGATTAAGTCAACTTTAGCTAAGAAATTAATATTATCAATTATATTACGATTTTTCATTGCTTTGAGTCTCTTATTCTCTACGTAGATTTTAGCTGTAAATTTAGTTTCTAAATTTAGATTAGACCTTATCTTTCTTACTCTTGCAACAAAAGCTATAATATAGTTAATATTGCTAATTGCTAATTTGCTTTTTTTACAACTAATCTTTTCTGGCCATTTTTCCTCTTGTAAGTATTTATTACTTTTCAATTTATCAAAATATAAATGGTCAGTTAAAAAAGGAATAAAGGGGTGACATAATTTTAGAATTGTTCTAAATACAAAACCTGAGACAACTCTAACCTCTTCTAGAAGAGTGGAGTCAATGTTATTTTGAAATGTAATTTTTGCTAACTCTAAATACCAATCGCAAAAAGTATTTTTGATAAATTTATAAATTTCTTTTGCTGCATCATTGAATCTGTATTTTTTTATACAATCGTTTAAATTATCTATAAAAGCGTTCAGCTCGCCTATAATCCATATGTTGCTATCAAGACTGATGTTTGATAGGTCTATTTGTTTTTCTTTAAGGCAAGAATGCTTATCCAAAAAAACAAAAGAATTCCAAATTTTAGTAATAAAATTCCTGCTTATTTTTACCATTTCTTCGGATAGCTTGATATCTCTTCCTTGAGCTGCCATTGATGAGAGAGTCAAGCGTAATGGGTCTGCACCAAATTTTTCTATTAGTATTAAGGGATCTATAATATTGCCTCTTGATTTAGACATTTTTTGCCCTTCCTTATCTCTAATTAAAGCATGAATATATACAGCTTTAAAAGGTGTAGATTTTGTAAAATGTACACTCTGCATAATCATCCTGGCAACCCAAAAGAAAATTATATCAAATCCAGTAATAAGTAAGTCTGTAGGAAAATATTCTTTAAAATAATTTGATTTTTCTGGCCATCCCAAAGTAGACATTGGCCACAATGATGAAGAAAACCATGTATCTAAAACATCTGATTCCTGCTTAAGAGAAACTTTTTTTCCGTAGATTTTTTGTGCCTCTTCAGCTGCCTCCCTCTCATCAACCCCAACAAAGATTTTATTATCAGGCCCATACCAAACTGGTATTTGATGCCCCCACCATATTTGTCTAGAAATACACCATGGTTCAATTTCATTCATCCAAGAATAAAAAGTTTTAGTCCAGCTTTTAGGATAAAAAATCGTATCTTGATTTTTAACTGAACTTATTGCTTTTTTTGCTAACTCTTTTACATTTAAAAACCATTGTTCTGTAAGATAAGGCTCAATTATTGTTCCGGATCTATCTCCGTATGGGACTGTATGTATGATTTTTTCTATTTTTTCTATATGCCCCTTAGACTTTAAATCTTTAATAATAACCTCTCTAGTTAGCAATCTATCTAAACCTTGGTACTGCTTAGGAACGTTAAGATTAAACTTTCCTTTTTTATCAAAAATTATTTTATTAGAAAGTTTATATTTTTTTCCAATCTTGTTATCATTGAAGTCATGCGCTGGAGTAACCTTTAGTGCTCCTGTTCCTTTTTCTGTATCAACATATTTGTCTTCTATAATAGGAATGCAGTTATCGGTTAAGGGAATTATTACTTTTTTGCCTATAAATTTTCTATATCTATTATCTTTTGGATTGACTGCTATACAGCAATCTCCGAATAAAGTTTCAGGCCTTGTAGTAGCTATAACAATATAGTTTTTGCTATTTTCTATTCTATACTTGATGTAAACAAAGATACCATTTTGTTCTCTTTGTTCCACTTCTAAATCCGATATTGCAGTTTGTAGTTTTATATCCCAATTAATTAGCCTTTTGTCTTTATAAATAAACCCTTTGTGATACAAATCTTTAAAAGCAAACCTAACAGATTTGGACATATCTTTATCTAAGGTGAACTTTACTCTATCCCAATCTGGTAAAGCTCCTAAACACCTAATTTGGTTAAGTATCTTCTTACCTGAATCATCTTTCCATTTCCATATTTCTGATATAAACTTTTCTTTTCCCATTTGATCTTTTCGAATTTTTTTTGTTTTAAGGACATTTTTCTCAACTAGACTTTGGGTTGCTATTCCAGCATGGTCTGTACCTGGCTGCCAAAGAACATCTCTACCATTCATTCTCCAGTATCTAGCCAAGATATCTTGTAAAGTCATATTTAATGCATGTCCAATGTGCAATGTTCCAGTAACATTTGGTGGAGGCATCACAATTGAAAATTTTTTCTTATTTGATAATGGTTTACTTTTGAAAATTTTTTTTTTAATCCATGCTTCAGATAGTCTTGGCTCTACCAATGAATGGTTAAAGCTATTTTTAACTCCTTTAACTATCATATTATCTATTTAATGGTTCTTTTTTGGGTAGCATCTGATATTAGTTTCATTTCTTCAACAACAATAGTCTTTACAAAAGATCTAAGATTCTTATTTATCCATTTTTTAATAATAGGCTTAATTTCTTTTTCAACCATAAGTGCTATAGGATCACTATTTTTTCTTTTAGAGTTTTTTTGTGGCCTAATTTTTTTTGTGTTTTTCTTCTTAGCATNTACGTTTGTAACTGTATTTTTTAAAGTATTTTTTTCCGTTAATTTATTTTTTGAAAATTTTTCATCTTTCTCATATTGAACATTAGATTTCGATACTATTTTTTTTAATAATAGTACATCAGAATTATTATCTAATATTTTATTCTCTTTTTTGGGATCCTCTTCCATAACTTTTCTAATCTCATTGAGAGATTCTTCAATTTCTTTTTTCTCTTTTTTCATATTTAAAATATATATTAAAAGTTAATTTGGTTCAAATCCTAGCCAAAGTTTTTTTATTTTATTATAATAAGCATTCTTGTCATATTCTTTTACATTCAGTTTCAAACTTTGGGGATTCAGTCTACCTAACTTTTCAAGTAGTTGAAACGAAAAAAAGAAGAGATCCTTTTTCGCTTTTACTAGAACCATTTTCTCTTCTAGTAATTCTTGTTCTGCATCTAAAACATCAAGAGTGGTTCTCGTGCCGACCTTTTCTTCCTCACGAACACCCTTTAGAGCAGTATTATTTGCAAAAATAGATGATTCAATAGCTTTAATTTGATATTGAGTATTTTTTAATGATAGCCAAACAACCTCTACATCTTTTACTGCTTCTCTAATCTCAAAGTCAAAGTTTCTTGATTTTTCTATCGCTATTTTTTTTTTCTTTCTTACATCAGCATAATTTTTCCCTCCTTGATAAAGAGGAACATTCAAACTTAAATCTATAGAATAATTCTTATACTCATCAAAAAATGTATTTGGATCCCAAGCATTTTGTGCACTTAAATTCAAATCCAATTTAGGAAGGAGGTTGGCAGCAGCAAGAGAAATATCAAGAAAGGAAGATTTTTTTCTAAAGCCTGCAGCAACTACTTTAGGATTATTTTTTATTGCTAACTGTATAGCTTCTTTTAAGCTCTTAGGTAAATCAGGATAATATTCTGGAAACATTAATGTTTCTGGAGCTTCTTTTCCTATTAAAGAAAAGTACTTTGACTTTTGTATTTCTACATCTCCCTTACTTTTAATCTCATTTGCTCTAGCTTTTAAATATCTTGCCTTTGCCTGTGAGAGATCCGTTGTAGTAACCTCTCCTACTTCAAATCTACTCTTAGTTGCATTTAGGTGTTGCTTTAAAACTAAAAGATTATTTTTAGCTAATTTATTTAAGTCTATTGCAGTAAAAAGTTCTAAGTAGACCTGTGCAGTGCTTAGCAAAATTTTTTGTTCCATAGAAGCTAGCTCAGCTCTCTCTGCAAAAATCATACTATCAGTTCTACCTAAATTATATTTGGATCTTCCAGAGTCATAAAGGTTTTGTTTAATTTCTAATTCAACAGATGTAGGACTATTATCAACAGTACTCTCTACTCCTGATGTATTTATAGTAGTTGTGCTATCTCTGCCGAAATTCCCAGAGAAATTTACCGTTGGTCTTTTACTGCTTAATACTTTTGAAACTTCTTCATCTGATGCTTTTAATTTTGCTCTTAGTGATTTCAAACTGGGACTATTTGTGTANGCTGTTGCCATAGAGTCATATATAGTTTCGCTTTTAGTCGAAAAACTTAAGTTTGCTATATTTATTAAAATAAGAATAATATATGTAAATCTACTTTTCATTTTCTTTAAGAAGTTAATTTAAACTCATTTTTTTCAGCCTTTAAAGATAATAGCTTTGGCAGATTTAAATCAAATAATACTCTCTCAACATAATTATTTTTATGTTTATAGTAAATGATTAATTTGCTTTCTTCTAGATTTTCGTTGAAAGTTCTACATGCTAGCAATTTACCATTATCAGATAATTGATTAAGTATATTGTTATTGAGTTCATCTATTGCTCCTAAAATAATTATAACATCATAGGGTGCATGCTTAATGTATCCCTTTTGATGCGAAAAGCATACATTTACGACATTATCTAAATCATATTTTTTAAGGTTGACCTCCGCAGTCTTGAATAAGTTTTTGTCTTCTTCTAATGAAATAACAGTACCAGCTATCTTTGACAAAATCATTGTCTCATATCCGACACCTGCACCTATAAGCAAAACAAGATCCTTTTTTTTTATATCTGCAGCTTCTAAAATTTTAGCAAAACTAAAAGGTGACACTAAATATCTATTTTTACTTATTTTAAGATTTACATCACTGTAAGCTAAAGCCTTATGTTCATCGCTNAGAAAGTTTTCTCTATCTACTTCTCTGAAAACTTCTATTAAAATATCACTCTTAATAAGTCCAGGTAAGAATTGACCTAATATCATATTTTCTCGCATTTTTTTGTAACTTGTCATTGTTAAAATTTAATGAGCTAAACTATGGTTTTAGATTAAAATATATTACTTCATAAATAATATTAGACAAGAACACAGCAGCTGTTATAAGAGTTAATATTCCTAAATAGAATAATACAGTTTTAAATAAATCTCTTTTGTGTTTAACGGTTGAGCTTCCTTCTTTGGGAACTAAGGGACAAGTATGTGGCAATTGCCTCTCAATTTTATTTATTGTTTTAGAAGATACTTCATTCTTTTTAGTAATTTCGTTTATTAATTTTTCTAGAATTTTTGTGTTTCTATGAAAACTAGTAAGAATTTTAGTGGAATCATATGCATAATTATAAAAGGTCTCTTCTAACCTTTCTAGTCTAGAATCCATTGATCTAACGTCATTGAATATTCCACTAGATCTTGAATTATTCTTTGCATTTAAGTTTGCAGGTTTCAATCTTTCTTTATCTTCAGGATCGGATTTATCGAACAAAGAATTTCTTAAATCACTGATTTGTTTTTTTAACTTTATTTCAGACATAAATATAATTTTTTTATGTGCTAAATGTATGCCAATTTTATATAAAAATATACAATAAAATTATTTTATATTTCTAAATTTTTCTATATCAGATCGCCTATTAATGCCCCATTTATATTGTCTAGGCCACAATGAAAATTTTGGGTCAGCCTTTAACTGTTGCGCTGCATGTAAAGGCCAAAAAGGGTTATACATTAATTCTCTTCCCATTGCTATTAAATCTGCTTTATTTTGTTGTAATATATCTTCTGCTTGATGAGCATCTATTATAACTCCAACAGCCATTGTTTTTATATCAACATCTTTTTTTATTTTTTCCGCGTAAGGAACTTGGAACCCTAAACCTCTATCTGTATTAGTTTTCATAATTTCCCCATTATCATGGGCTACAAATCTTGGTCTTCCCTTTAATCCTCCAGATGAGCAGTCTACTACATCAACTCCTATTTTAGATAAGATTCGTGATAATTCTATAGAATCCTGCATTGTCCACCCATTTTCTAATCCATCTACTGCAGATATTCTACAAAAAAGTGGCATAGTCTTTGGCATTACATTTCTTAAAGCATTAATTATTTCAACCATTAAACGGGACCTGCCAATAAGATCTCCACCATATCTATCATTTCTTTTATTCGATAAAGGAGACAAAAAGCTATGAAGCAAATATCCATGAGCAGCATGAACCTCTAATACCTCAAAACCTGTTTCAATTGCAAGTTTTGCAGATAAAACGTAAGACTGAATTATTTTTTTTATGTCTTCTTTATCCATGGCTTTAGGTGTAACCCATCCTTCTGCCAGAGGTATTGCTGATGGCGCTATTGTTCTCCATGGTCTATGGTCCTTAATCTTATCATTTTTGTCTAAAGGACCTCCTCCATTCCAAGGCTCTTTAGTTCCGGCTTTTCTACCTGCATGTGCTAATTGAAATCCTGGAACAGAACCCATTTCTTTAATAAAGTTTACTATGGGTTTTAGAGCTCTAGCTTGTTTTTTATTCCATAATCCCAAACAGAAAGGTGTAATTCTTCCATCTTTTTGAACGGCAGTAGCTTCAGCAAATATTAATCCTATTCTCGCCCTAGCAAAAGCACTTAAATGCGAAAAATGCCAGTCATTTGCTACTCCATGCTTAGCAGAATACATACATAATGGAGAAAGAACAATTCTATTAGGTAATACAACTCCTCTTAATTGTAGACTTGAAAATAGTTTTATATTCATAGCCTATTATAGTATTACAATGTATTTTAAAAAGCTATAATAATCAAAAATTTTAAATTAGCATTGAAACAATATTTTTTAAATGATACTTTTACTCTCTGGCTCGGTGGCAGAGTGGTTATGCAGCGGATTGCAAATCCGTGTACGGCGGTTCGATTCCGTTCCGAGCCTCATTTCAAGGAACTTATATGAGAAAACCATGTATAGTAGGTGCAGCAGATGCAAAATTAAATGATAATGGTTGCGTTGCTACTAATTCATCAGTTTTGAGCATCCAGAGAGATTGTGCTCAGGAAGCACTATCTAATTCTGGATTAAATTTATCAGATATTGATGGAATAGCTGTTGCTGGCCTATGGGGAATGCCAGGACCAGGAGTCATGCAACCAAATCTCCTTACAGAATATTTAGGAATAAATGATCCTAAGTGGTTAGATGGAACTAATACCGGAGGGTCTGCTTTTATTTTTCATCTAAACCACGCATATCAAGCAATAAAAAATAATGTTTGCAATAATATTTTGATATTATATGGAAGCACCCAGAAATCAAATAAGGAAAGGAATTTTCTCAGCAGACCTGCTATTTACAGCAGCCAATTTGACATGATGGCAGGACTACCTTCTCCTGTAGGAGCTTATGCCTTAGCTGCCCATAGGCATCAATACGATTTTGGTAGCGATAATTTAACTTTAGCAGAGATAGCAGTGGCAGCGAGAAAGTGGGCGAATTTAAATCCAAATGCTTACAAAAAAGATATTTTATCAAAAGAAGAAGTATTAAATTCTAAGAGAATTTGCTCACCTTTGGGTAAATTAGATTGTTGTTTGGTTACAGACGGTGGTGGAGCCCTAGTTATATCAAATACCGATAGGTTGCAGGACTTTAAAAATGAACCCATTTACATAAAAGGCTTTGGAGAAACATCTTCTCATTCAAGCATTACCTTTATGAATAATCTTTCTGTTTTAGAAGTAGCACAAAATAGTAGCAGTAGAGCTTATAAAATGGCAAAGATGGAACCTAAAAATATTGATTTTGCAATGATTTATGATTCATTTACTATTACTGTATTAATGTCCTTAGAGAGTTTGGGATTTTGCAAGATTGGAGAAGGAAAAGATTTTGTAAAAAAAGGAGCTCTAGGACCGGATGGTCATTTTCCTATTAATACTAATGGAGGAGGATTAAGTTATTGTCATCCTGGAATGTACAGTATTTTTACATTAATTGAAGCATGCAGACAAATTTGGGGACAATGTGGAAAAAGACAATTAAAAAAAGAAATTAATAATGTGTTATGTCATGGTACAGGTGGTGTTTTATCTAGTGCTGCTACTGTAATTTTGTCAAAAGAAAGGTAATAAATGTTCAACCTACATAAAGACATAGATTCTATAGAATTTTGGGAAGGTGCAAAAAGAGGAAAATTAATGATCCAACAGTGCTCTCATTCTTCAGAGTACTTTTTATATTCAAGAGCTAACTTAAAATATAAAGATGGTTTTAATTACAAATGGGTAGAAGCATCAGGAAAAGGTATAATTTATTCTTTTACAATAACTAATATTGCTGGTGGATCAGAATATTTTGTTGAGAAAACACCTTACGTAGTAGCTATAATTTTATTAAATGAGGGTGTGAAAATTATGAGTAATATTATATCTCAAGATTATAAAACTATAAAAATAGGAGAAAAAGTAGAGGTAATTTTTATAGAAATGAATAAAGATATAGTATTCCCTTGTTTCAAAATAGCTAATTAGTAATCAAGCTTTTTAGTCTCTTTAAGTATTCATCAGCATCTTTTTTATTTTTTTTTGAATTTAGCTTCAAATCCTCCCTTAAAAAACTAAGAACTATTTCATTTTTGTTTCTAACTTTACTTCTTAGGCTTTTTATTTGGTCTTCTGAAGCCTTAGATTGTAGAATAACTTTTTTGAGTATATTTTTTGCATCTTTCATTTGTTTTTCAGTAATGTAATTGAAGTCTTTATTTTGACCTGACTTATAATAAACAGTTAAATTCTCTATTAAAAGAATTGCTAATTCAAGTTTTGCTAAATTATATTTCTTTCTTTTTTTTGTATTATTAGTTTTACTTAGATTGTTTATTTTATATGTTAAATTTTCTTTTTTAAGTTCTTTAAACATTTCTGAGCTCTTTTGAAGATCTATTGAATTTGATTTTGAACTACTATATACCCAAGCTAAATTTTTTAAGGCTTTTCTTGACCCACTATCTATTGCTAGATTTAAGTATTGAATTGATTTTTTTTTAAAAAGTTCTAATTCTTTTTTACTAATTTCCTTTTTAAGATATCCAACTAAATATATTTTTATACCTATAAAGTTTAAACATTCGCTGCTAGGAATAACTTTATTATCTTTAGTACATTGAGACTTGAATATTCTCTTGTCATTATTATTTAGCAAACTCAAATCACTGATATATATCTTTTCTGCACTTAAGTTACTAAAATAAAAAAAATTATATAAAATTAGTATTGAAAATTGTATATTTTTCTTAATTATGTATCCACATGCCAATTTCATTTGCTATTTCATTTGGTGAGTCTTCTTGTAAAAAGTGAAGTCCTTTTACTGAAACCTCTTTTTGGTTATTCCAGGTTCTACAGAAATCTCGTTGTCTTCCAACCAATATTGAACCTGGAATAGCATTTATAAATAACTTTCTCATGTTACTATCTTTCATAAATTCTGAATAATCTTTTACTACTTTGTTTACTCTACTTGGTTCTCCTTCAAAAGGGATTTGTCTTGGCCAACTTAATGTTGGTTGTCTGTCATACCCTTTTTTTAAAAAAGGCTTTCTATAGTTTTCCATCTCTTCAATTGATAATTTTCTTAAAATAGAAGAAGGCAAAATTCTTTCGATAAAAACATTTTTATTATGTATTAAATCTACTCCTACTTCACTTCTTAAAAGCTGAAATATATTTTTTGCATCTTCTGGCCAATCATTCCAAGTCAAAGGGCAGACTATTGCTTCCATATAAGCGATGCCTGATACCATTTCTTTATTTTCTCTTGTAAAATCAAATCCTAAAGCAGAACCCCAGTCATGGACTATAAAGTATATTTTTTCCTCAAGATTTATTTTTTTTATAAACTTGTTTAACCATTCTTTATGTTCAAAGAATGAATAACTTTCTAAAGATATATTGTCTAACTTTTCAGAATCGCCCATACCTATTAAATCTGGAGCTATACACCTGAAATTTAATTTAAGGTGATTAATTATATTTCTCCATAAATAAGAAGAGGTAGGATTGCCATGAATAAAAAAAAGCGTTTGTCCCTTTCCTTCATCAACATAAGCAATTTTCTTTCCATCTACTCTAATTGCTTTTTTTTTAATCATTTAAAGTTAGGGCTCCTTTTTTCCTTAAAAGCTAGCATACCTTCGTTTCCATTATTACTCTGCGCATTATTGGCGATATGTAAACCTTCAGCTTCCATTTGTGTTTCTAAGCCATTACTAAAACTCATATTAAGTAATTTTTTAACACTCGCGTATGCTTGATTGGGACCCTTAGCAAATGTTTCTGCCTGCTTTGTCAACTCATCTTCTAATTGTTGTTGGTTTTCTACCACCTTATCAATTAGTTCCATCTTTAATGCTTCTTCAGCAGAAAAAACTCTATTAGTTAACATTAACTCTTTAGCTTTTTTTAAACCTATAATTCTAGGTAAATAATAAGTTGAGCTTCCATCTGGAGAAAGGCCTGCATTAGTATATGCCAATGTAAATTTTGCTGTACTTACTGAGATTATAATATCTCCTGTAATTGCTAGACTAAAACCTCCTCCTCCAGCTGTACCGTTAATTCCTGTAATAACAGGTGCGCTTAGATTTGCTATTCTAGATATAGCACCATGAAAATAATGTGTCATCATAAGCAAGGTCTCTTTAACATTGTCTTTTTTTTCAATCAAAAAATTTAAGTCACCTCCTCCGCAAAACAGCTTTCCTTTTCCTGTTAATATTAATGCTTTTAAATCTTTGTCCGCATTGGCTGCATTTAGAACATCAAAGAGCTCTTTTGCCAGATCAAGGTTTAAAGTGTTACCTGCCTCTGGCCTATTGAGTATTAATCTTCCAATGCTTCCCTGTTTTTCATATATTATGCTTTTGTAAGTCATTTCTTTTCCTTTATTTTTCTAAAAATTCTATGGAGCCACCCATTTGGCTTCAAGTAGATTTTTTTTATTATAATTAAAAATAGCTCTTTTGTTTCCTTCTCTTGACAAGTATAACCAATCAATTTGCTGAACTTTAACATGGATTAAAGAAAAGTTTAAAAAGGCTTTTTTATCATCAAGCAAAGGTATTTTTTCTTGAGATTTTAATTTTGTTCCTGGTTTAAATAAATACATATAATTGATTTTAGAATATTCAGGCATAGATTTCCAAATCTTTTTTGTTTTTATTGAATTATTTTCTAAAGATCCTTTTCCATAACAAACAAATTGTACTTTTTTTTTAAAATCATAAAAATGTAAAGTTAAAGAACTATTATTTTTTATTTCTATTGCCTTTTGACTTCGTTTATCTGTATAAAATATTAAAGTTTTTTTTTCCTTATCTACCTTTCTTATTATCATAGTCCTTACTTTTAAATACTTTTTACCGAGTGTAGCTAAAGCCGGACTATTGAAGGAAATATTTTTTTTTACGGTACCATTAACAATATGTTCCCATATATAGCTATTGATTGATGTCAAGCTGTTATGAAATATTTCTTTCATAATTAAAATTATTTAATAATATTGCATTCAATTAAAACACACAAAATATGGATAATTATTATATGTAATTCTTGAATATGGCATGTATCCTTTGCAGTGGCTTTTATACAAACATCACTATGTTTTAATAATTCTGAATTAAAATCACCAGTAAGAGCAATCACCTTTATGTTTTTTTCTTTAGCTTTGGTTGCTGCATTTAATACGTTTCTACTTTTTCCACTTGTGGAAATTGCAAAGAGAATATCACCTTGATTTCCTAAACCTTCTATTTGTCTGGAAAAAATTTTTGAAAAATCAAAATCGTTACTTATGGCCGTGATTGATGAAGTGTCTGTATTTAAAGCTATTGCAGGCAAAGATTTTCTATTTTTTTTAAATCTTCCAATAAGTTCTGCAGCAAAATGTTGAGCATCAGCTGCAGACCCGCCATTCCCACAAATTAAAATTTTTTTTCCATTATCAAAAGCTTCTTCTATCAAGCTAAAAGCTTTTAATATACTTTCTTTGTCACTATCCATAAACTCTCTAAGACAGTTAAGGCTTGAGATTAGATATTGATTAATAGTCTCGCTCACATTTATCCCATTTGATTTTTTTTAATAAAATTACTAATCTCTGGAACAAAACAATTCTTCGGAATTTTTCCCGATTGCCAAAAAACATCTATAGGAATGCCACCTCTTGGAGCAAAAAAACCTGCTACTCTAAGCCAATTTGGCTTTGCTTGTTTTAAGATGTATTTCCCAATAAGAATGGTAACATCTTCGTGAAAAATGCCATAGTTTCTAAATGACTGTATAAATATTTTTAAAGATTTAGACTCTAAAAGCCATGTCTTTGGAACATAGTCAATGACTAAGGTAGCAAAATCAGGTTGGCTTGTTACTGGGCATATTGATGTAAACTCTGGAACTGTGAATCTTACACAATAATTAGAATTAGAATTATTATTTTCTAATTTGTCGAAAGTATAACCCAAAGGGTTATCTGGAGTTTTAATAATTTTCCCTAAAACCTTTTTTTTATTCATAATTGCAATATAGTATATTAATTATTATTTTTATACTTAAATACTATTATGTTAATAAAAAATTTTAAAAACTATAAGAGTTTTGTTTTACTTTTTTTATTTTTTACTTTTCAATCCACATTTATTACAGGTAATTTAAAATCAGAAGATAATTCTTATATTATGAATGGTCCTTTGGCTGGAAGTTTATATTATACTTCAGAAAAACCTGGGAGATGGAAAAACCTTACCTCCTCACATAATCCCATAATATTAAAAAAAAATGATACGATTGAAATAACAACTAATCATGAAATGAGAGGCTTTGAGCATTATATTATTAAACATGTAGTCTTTGATAAAGAGTTCAATATAATATCAGAGAAAAAATTTGATCCGTCAAAATCTATTGCTAAATCAATTCATAATATTCGGGGTTATTCTGAAAAAATATATGTTTTGAGCGTTTGCAATTTACATGACAGTTGGTTAAATTCAATATCTATAAATAAATGAAAAAAAATTTTAAAATTATTATTAATCTATGCATAATTGCATTAAAAACTATTTTTACTTCAATTATAATTTTCACATTCTATAGTAAACTTTCATTTTCTAATGATTTTGAAGAGAATATAGAAATTAAATCATATATTAGAGGAATTAATTTAGCTGACGCTGAAGCAATTATAAAAATAAAGAATGGTATTTATGATATAAAAATGCAGGCTAAAACTATAGGCATATTCTCCATATTTTCTAATTGGGAACAAAAAATACTAGCGAATGGGAAATTCAGAAATTCAGAATTTTTCAGTAAAATGTATTACTCTGAAGATCGGCGTGAAAAAAAAAAGGGTCACATAAAAATAATCTTTAATAACGGGATTCCTAAACTGGTGTCGGCACAACCAAACCCCAAAGGAGATAAAAGAAGAAAGGAAATAGATACTAAATTATTAGAAAATGTTGTTGGTCCAATCTCAGGCATACTGAATTTAGGACTAAATAACAATTGTAAAAAAAAATCCGATGTTTTTGACGGAAAAAGAAGATATTCAATAGAACCTACGAAAATAAAGACTGAAATTTTAAAGGAAACAACTTTTTTAAAAAATAATGTTAAAGCGATAAAATGTTCTTTTAAAATTAATAAAATCGCAGGGTATACAGAGAAAGAAATAAAAAAATTTCCAAATGGAGGCTATCTTTGGCTAGCTAAATTTGAAAAATCTAATTTATATTTTCCAGTAAAACTAAAAATTAAAAGTAGCTGGGGAAATTTTATATGTCTAATTAAAGAAAGGAAAAAAGAAGAATATGAAAGCAATTATATGTGAAGAATGGTGTACACCTGAAGGATTAAAATTGAAAGAAGTAGATAGTCCAACTGTAACAGATGATACTGTAAAAATAGATATCCATGCAGCAGGTTTGAATTTTCCTGATACTTTAATTATACAAGGAAAATATCAATTTAAGCCAGAATTTCCTTTTTCTCCAGGTTCAGAGTTAGCGGGGATTATTACAGAAACAGGTAAAAACGTCGAAACATTCAAAAAAGGTGATAGAGTTATGGCTGCATTTAGCCATGGGGCTTTTGCAGAAGAGATATGTGTACCAGAAAAGAAATTAACAAGGATACCACCAGAAATGGATTTTATAACTGCTGCTAGTATGAGTTTGACTTATGGAACATCTGCTTATGCTCTTTTTCAAAGGGCCAATATTAAAAAAGATGATGTTGTTTTAATTCATGGAGCTGCAGGAGGAGTAGGAATTACAGCTTTGGAAATAAGCAAGAACATTGGATCTACTGTAATTGTAACTGCAGGTACAGATAAAAAACTTTCTACACTAAAGGATTATGGTGCTGATTATTGTATTAATTATTCATCTGGCGAATTTAAAGAAAAAGTGAAAGAATATACTAATGGAAAAGGAGCAGATATTATTTATGATCCTGTTGGTGGTGACGTTTTTGACCAATCTCTAAGATGTATATCCTGGAATGGAAAATTACTAGTTATAGGATTTGCCTCAGGAAGGATAGCCTCTGCTCCTGCAAATTTACCTTTATTAAAGAATTGCTCAATAGTTGGAGTTTTTTGGGGAGCTTGGACTGAAAGAGAACCACAAGGTCANAATGAAAACATGAAAAAAATTTTTAATTGGTGGAAAGACGGAAAAATATCTCCAAAAATCTCTAAGGTTTTTTCATTAGAAAATGCTAAGGATGCACTCTATTCTTTAATTAATAGGGAAGTTGTAGGAAANGCAGTAATTAAAATAAGATAAGAAGCATTATTCTTTTATAGATTTAAAAAATGGTATAGGAAAATTATTTTTTTTCTGGAAGACTATTTTTTCAAATTCCTTTTTACCACTTGCTTTGATTAGAGAATCAAAAATTATTTTTGATTTTTTTTCTGGAAATTGATTATTAGAGATTAAAACCATATCTGGAAAAAAAAATAGTACTCTTGCTTCTTCTTTTAAGAAGGTGGCGAATTTTTCTTTTCTTTCACTTATTTTGTCTATTAAATCATAAGAAAGCAATGCCAAGGGAATTTGGTTAGTTTTCATCAAAGCATAAATCCTTTCTTCATGAGGAGCTCTAGCCACTCTAGCTTTAGCCTCAGGAAGATAAACCTGAAAAAATGATACAACATTTTTTGAAAATTCAAATGCTCCTCTGTCCAGCTTAGAGCACATTATCAGCATGTGTATTTGCCGGTAGACATGATGTTGACCCCATGGAGCGTGCCCCATAATCAATATGACCACGCAGACTAGAATGTAAATTGGTTTTCTTGATGCAATCATATTTAATGTAAATCGGAGACAATTATTAAATATGTCTCCGATTTTTATTAAAATTTAGTTTCTGTTTTTATCAAATACATCTAAATTCAGAACAGCTGTTATTACATAATTTGGAACATCAACTACCTGTCCTACTCTTAAGTCTACAGCTACAGAACATAAAATATATGCTTGCTCTCTAGTTAATCCATGTTCTCTTACAATATAATCTATCATTTGAAGTAATGCATGCCTAGCTGACATGGTAAGAGACTCAGAAAGGTTAGATAAATTCTTAATTTTATCACTTTCTAGATATTTAAAATAAGGNAAATCAGCTCCTGCATCCTTAACTGGAATTCCAATAGTTTGATAAAATTTAGTAGGTTCTATATCTCTAATTTCATCATTACCTTTTGTAACTGGCATAGAATAATTCTTTGCCTGTCCTTTAAGAATTTTAGTTCTTACTTTTACAATTGATCCCATTTCAACTGCTGTTCCTGAAACTTCTCCATCTCCCTGAGCATAATGTACATCCCCTGAAAACAGACCACACCCGTCAATAAAGCATGGGAAAATTATTTTAGTTCCAACTTGCATTTGTTGTACGTCCATATTTCCTCCATTTTCTCTTGGTGGAATAGTTCTTAAGCAGTCATTTTTGTGTTTGCCATTTTCACCACATATATCTGCCGGTAAAGCAAATCCCGGATCAGGGGTCAATGCAACACCTCCTGCTGAAGCTAAATCAGCCTCTCTTTTTTTCCATTTTTCTACTTCAGGTTTTCCAGGAAGAACTCCAATTGAACCTGGAAAAGCTTCGTAAGGAACTGTTATTCCGGGCATACCTTCAGATGTTGCTCCTTTTCTAGTTAATTTCCAATTAACTATGTATGGTTCAGTAAAGATATCTCTCAAAAAACCAAAGCCAGGCACAATAACTGTATAGCCATATTCATCAGGAATGATATCAAGTAGTTCTACTTCCAATGCATCTCCTCTTTTTGCTCCCTTTATATGAACTGGTCCAGTCATAGGATGAACTTCACCTAGATTAAATGTTGGAACATCTTCAGCAACTGAATTTAAGTTATAATTACTATCCAATGCATCTCTGGTATGTAGTACTATAATGTCTCCTTCATTTGCTTTTGCAGCAGGCTTTATAGCTGGATGGTAACGATTAAAACAGTTTTTATCATCTTTACAATGGTCACCAGATTTTGTGACTTCGACTATCTTCTTCCATTTAGAGTCAGTTGTATCAGCATTTATAGACAGGCTGAACATAATAAATGGAAATAATAAAATATTTAGAAATTTCATTTATTTCTCCGCTGTTAAATTAATATATATATTTACTTAACTATAGTTAATATTTATAATTTTAGCAAATGGAGTAAAAATGAAAANAATTAGAAATATCTTTTTAAGTTTTTTATTAATCAACTCGTTTATTTTGAAAGCTGATGACAGTATTAAGATAGGTGTATCTACATTTCTTTCAGGAGGCGCAGCTTCGAGTTTTGGTATACCTTTGAAAGACAGTCTTGAGTTCATGTTTAATGCTATAAATGAAGGCAAAGTACCTACTCCATATGATAAACCAGGAATTGGAGGAAAAAGAATATCTTATTTTTTCATAGATGAATTAGGAGGAGCTACTAAACAAGTTGCAGAGTTTAGAAATATGGTGCAAAGACAAAAAGTGGACGTTGTAATGGGATATATATCTTCAGGAGATTGTCTTGCAATACCATCTGTAGCAGAAGAATTAAAAAAACTTACTATATTGATTGACTGCGGTACTCCAAGAGTCTTTGAAGAAACATCCTACAAATATGTATTTAGAACTGGTCCTCATGCAGCTATGGATAATATTGCAGGAGCATTATATTTAAAAAGAAAAGGAATTATCCCAAAAAGAGTAGCTGCTATTAATCAAAACTATGCCTGGGGACATGACTCATGGGCTGATTTTAAAAATTCAATGAATGTACTCTTTCCAAGTTTAAAGATAGTTTCAGAACAATTTCCTAAATTATTTGCAGGACAATATGGTACAGAAATTTCAGCTATCATGGTATCTAGACCTGATTTGATTCATTCATCTTTGTGGGGTGGAGACCTTGAGTCATTCGTTGTTCAAGCTAATGCAAGAGGTTTGTTTAGAAATTCTAATGTTTTCCTTAGTGCAGGTGACCACGTCTTACCTTCTTTAGGTAGAAACATGCCTGATGGAGTAATTATTGGAGCTAGAGGGCCTCACGGAGATCTTGCTCCCGATACTGATTTAGCAAGATGGTTTAAAGAATCATTAAAAAAAGAGCTNAAGATAAAGNTTACAACGCAACCNATGCATAAAGGGGCAATGGCTATTCTGTTTCTTAAAAAAGCTTACGATGACATTCTTAAAAGTACTGGAAAGTTTCCAAGTACAGATGAAGTTGTAAAATATATGGAATATTTGAAATGGGAAACTCCAAGCGGTTTTGCAGAAATGGCAATAGGAAATGGACATCAAGCTATTCAAGACATGGCAATTGGAATTACTAAATGGGATAAAGATGAAAAAAGGGTTAAAATAGTTGATATTGAGCATTTTAATGCAAGATGTGTAAATCCGCCTGAAAACGTAACTGCTTTAAATTGGATAAAAGAAGGCTTTAAGGGAGCCGAATGTTGATAAATTGAATATAACTATTGAGAATTATTAGAAACTTCTTTTGAGTCTTTTGAGAGCTTATTGTTATTTGATTCTTTTAATGATTTATTATTATTACTGTTACTTTTTGTTTGCTTTTGAAGACCCAACTCTCCCTGAATTTTCCCTCCCGTTTCTACCACAATAACTTCATATTTTGCTTTGCCTTGCAGCAATCCATCTTTTTTTACAAATAAATTTTTAATAGCAAACTTTCCTTTTATAAGTCCACTTACTTTCAATACATCAGATATAATTTCACCATCAAAATTGCCATTAGGTCCTATTACTACTTCATTGGCTTTAATTGTACCTTTCATATTACCATCAATATGAATATCTCCTTCTGTACTTATCTCGCCTACGAAATCAATTCCTTCTGTAATTATGGAGAGGGAATTTGTTCCTGATTTATCGCTAAAGATTTTAGAATTTTTTAGAAACATTTTTTCCCATAGTTAAAAAAGGTCTTGGATTTCTTGCTTTTTTATTTATTTTTATCTCATAGTGCAAATGTTTACCAGTAGATCTTCCTGTATTTCCAATTTTGCCTAGAACATCACCTAATACCAACTGTTGACCTTCATCTACAAAAATCTTGGATAAATGCGCATACCTAGTTTGTATACCAAATCCATGATCAACAAAGACTGATTTGCCATATGAACCATATCTCCCTACAAAAGTAACTTTTCCTGCAGCAGTTACTTTTATATCTGATCCCCAAGGAGCTCCTAAATCTATACCTTTGTGAAACGCTTTTCTTTTAGTGTAGGGATCTTTTCTTATTCCATATCCACTCGTAATATAATAGCTTTTAATAGGAGCAGACAAAGGAACTGATAAAAATCTCTTTCTATAAACCTCAAATTTATTTGATTTTTCAAAAATCTTATTAGAAATTTCAATGTCCTCACCCACTGGTTCCAAGGGTCCCCCTATTTCTTTATCAAATTCAACTTTTTTGAGTTTTGCTATATCCACAGATCTAGTTTTTTTAAAAAGTTTTTCTAAAAATAGAATTCTTTCGTCTAATATACTTATTGTAGATAATTTGGTTTTCTTGTTAATTTCGTAAAAGAATTTACCCTCCTCCTTTTTCATAGCAAGACTATAATTTAGCATTTTAAGTTCAGTTAAAGCTTTAGTGCTTTCTTCTATTGTTTTAGATAAATTTTTTGTCATTTTTTTATTACTAGAAGAAGTTTTAAAAGCTTTGTTTTCAATTGTATCATATTCTATTTTATCGTAGTAAATTGTGGAAAAATCAGCATCTATATAAAAATCATCGTTACTAGTTCTATATATTTTATCTATATCATCTTGTAGTTTTTCAATAATACCATCTAATTCTATAATCATATTTTCTCTATTTTGTTTTTCTTCAATGATACTTTTTAATTTATTCTTAATATCAATTAATCTATGATCATTTTCTATATTTTGATTCTCATTTATCGCTGCCAAGTCAAACTCTAATAATTCTAATAGTTTAGTAACTTTTTTTACCTGCATTTCTATATTTAAATCTGTATCTGTAAAGCTTGACTCTTCCAGATCAAGCTCATTTCTGAGGTTTATTACTGAATTTGTAAACTTGGTATATTTTTTTCTTAAATCCTTTAAGGCTAAGTTTTGTTTATAATTTACTGTTTGTAGAAATTGCATTTTGTATGTAAACAATGCTACTAAGCTTCCAGAAGTAACTAATAAAGTAATTAAAATTACTTGCATAAAGGTTCCTACTCTAAAATATTTCATTCCCGTATTGCTACGCAACATAAATTCCTTAGGAGGAAATGTATTCTTAAACCATGTAATTAAATTTTTCATTTAGCTAATTTTCTTATTCCTAATTTTTACTTACTTATATTAAACCTTCTTTTATACCAAAAACAAGTTTTTTTAATTCCTTCCTCTATTTTATATTTAGGCTTCCAATTTAAATCTTTTTCTATTTCTTTACTATCAACAATAAAGTCTCCTAATACTTTTTCTAAAATATCATCCTTACCAATAAGTTTGAAAAAAAAATTAAGGATTTTTTTATTAACGTAAAAGAATTTAGTTTTTTTTGATAAATGCTTTGAGATTAATTTGCACAATGTATAAGTTGATACAGCCTGACCATCGCTAACGTTATATGTCTTATTTCTTATTTTTTTATTAGAAATGATTTTTAATATTATGTCTAAGAAGTTTTCTAAATAAATATAGCTTCTAGCATTGTTTAACTTATAAAAAGGCAGTGGGATATTCCAATTGATAATATTCATTAAAAATAAAAAATTTGCTTTTACTTCTGGTCCATATATAAGTGGAGGTCTTAAAATAATGTAATTTTTAAAGTTCTCTTTTATTAATTTTTCACTTTCTAATTTTGCCCTAGTATATAAATCAGTTGTTTTATGGTTTTTATTTTTTTTAATATTTATAATTTTAGAGGTGCTAATATGAATTATTCTAATATTTTTGTTTTTAATATTTCTAATGATATTTCTCTCGATATTGATGAGTTTATCAATATATTTATTTTCCAGATGTTTTTCCTTATTTAAAACGTGTGCCCTAGCAGCACAATTTATTACACATTCTATACCAGAAAATTGATAGTCTATTTTTTTAATTTTTGTTAAATCACCTGTGCAAAAAAAAGTAATTTTTTCTGAATTTAACTGATTAATTCTTGAATTTTTTTTTGATCTTATAAAA